>JANYFT010000250.1 GCA_025359625.1 Ferruginibacter sp. | reverse complement strand
GGTTATGTTATCGGCAGAGCAAGAGACAGAAAAAGTGGCCGTGTTAAAAGAAGGGTTGTTAGTTCTAATTAAAATAAAGGGATATATACGCCATAAGTGGCTATTTGCGAATTGAAAAATGTTATAGTCTTAAAAGGCTTAATTGTTAAATTATTTATAGAAAAAATAAATCTATTGTGTCCAATGGATAATACTTCAACAATATAATAATTCCCGTATTTTACCACTGGTGCAGATCATTAAAATTAAAAACTTCACTGGGTAAAATATAAAATTATCCTTGAGTTTTTTTATGTTTATTTTTAATTTTCTCCTGACAGGACAATAATTATATTTATGTTTTCATTTATTATTTTTATTTGAATAAATATGCAATACAGAATTATGTTTTTCTTTTTTATGCTGGTAGCTTTTAAGGCAAATGCAACTACCATAATAAATTCAACTTCTGTAAATTATGGTGTGGTAGTATCCTTTGGAAGTATGTGTTGCGGAACTGCTTCAGATGATTTTTTAAAAAATTTCGTAAAAGAATTTAATTTCAAAAATAAAGTTACTATTAACGCCATGCAGGTCGGCGGATGTGGCCGGGAAGGTGAATACAAAATTTTGTTTTCTATAGAAAAATTAAAAGAAGTAAAAAAAATAAAATTTGTAGCCGCATTAAAAAAACTAATCCCTGCACAAAACGATAAAAATAAAACTGTGAAACCCAATAGTGGCACCATCACCCTTGATTATGATTTACCGTTAAATAAATTGGGAAATTGCAGGGGCCAGTTGACAAAATGGAACCCCGGAAAATAAATGCAATAAAACTCTCCTCCAAAACTGCTCTCTCTCTCTCTTATTTTTTAGTCAGGTTACTGTTGTAATGCAAACTTATAATTGCTCCAAAATTTATCAAGCGATATCAGGTGTGGTTTAAAAAAAGAAATTATTTTCGGCCATTCAGACTTATTCAATATGCTTACATTTTCAATTGAAGTTGAAATACTACTGACAATCTTATCATGCTTATCCGTTGTCATTTTTTGCCATCGCCAATCATTTCCACATTCCTGTATAAATTGATTTTTAAATTGTACCAACCGATTGAATTGTTGCTGTTGAGTTACAATATCCGCATTCGAAAGTTCAATAGTAATGGTAGCAGTACTATTAATTGATTGCATGGTGAACCTGATAAACTTTACACCTGTTTTATAATTAACCCAATTTATTTTTTCACCTTCTGCAGAAAGTACCGGCGACATGTATTGGCCAAAAGCTGTCCAAAATTGTTGAGTTTATAAAGATGCAGCATGCTTAGAATACATACAGTAGTTTTTGCTTTTTAAAAGCAAAGGTTTGTTTTATTTCAAATTATTACTCCAGTCAAAAAAACTATCAATATCTTTTTTAAACTGTATCATAGAAGGCTTATTGATATAATACATATGCCCTGATTCGTAATAACAATGTCGCAGATTTTTTCTCAGTTCCGGCTGAAGAAACATATGTGCTACATCATAATTCGCCGTAAAATAAGGAGTAGCAAAATCGTAATAGCCGCTGCCGATGTAAACTTTCAGGTTCGTATTTTTTGTCATAGCATCCCGTAAACTTTCTGCAACATTAAGGTATTGATTTTGTACATTATTGTAATTCCATGGGTACACACTGCCAAAAATATTATAGGCACGCTCTTCTTTAAAATTTAGCTCCCGTTCAAAGTAATCATTTACAGTGCTGGTAAAAGGACCGTCAATATTTGTAAAAGAAGGATCAAAATCTGCTACTTCGCCTGCATCATCAAAATTATGTCCCGTAAAGCGGCTATCTAACCGGCCAATGGATAAACCATCTTTTCGTCTAAGTTCTTTATAAAAGCGGGCATCTGAAACGCGTAAATTAGCTTGCATAATAAAGGTTTTGCTTATACCTGTGTAGTAACTTAATTTTTCAGCCACCTTGTCTTTTTCAGCATCGTTAAGCCATTCCCCTTTCAGCAATGCCGGTGCATATTCATTCATAGCAAAGGCTTCACTTTCCTGTAATGTTTTATGCAAATCAGCCTGCAAAGCTGGAACTAATTTTTTATGGTACCATGCTGCTGCAGTGTAACTTGGAACATATAATACAAAAGGGAGGTCGTTACCAACAGCAATATCATTGGTACCAAAATTAAGTACCGGTGAAACAAGCAAAATGCCATTGATATAAATGCGGTAATTATCTGTAAGGTATTTTGACAGGCCTGCAGCACGGGTGGTACCATAACTTTCACCAGCAAGATATTTAGGTGAAGACCAACGCTGGTATTTTGATAAAAAACTGCGAATGAAAGCAGCAACACTTTGCACATCTTCCACAAATCCATGAAACTGTTTGGCATTTTCTCCTGTTGCAGGCAGGCTAAAGCCCGTAGATACAGGATCTATAAATACAAGGTCTGTTTTATCAAGCCAGGTATACTCGTTATTGATGATCTGATAAGGTGGCGGAGGCGCAGTGCCATCATCCTGAAGGTATACCCTTTTAGGGCCAAGGCCACCCATATGCAGCCAAACTGATGAAGAGCCCGGGCCACCATTAAATGTAAAGCATAAAGGTCTTTTCGCCACATCTTCCGCATCTTTTTTATAATAGGTAAAAAACACTTTAGCCACCAGTTTACCAGTATCATTTTGTAAATTCAGATAGCCTGTAAAAGCTGTATAATCCAACTTTTTTCCACCAGTAATTATTACTGAATTTTTAGTGATCGTTGCTATAATACCAGAAGGAGTAAGCTCATTTTTATTATCTGGTGAAAGACTACCCTTTTGTGCTGAAGATGGAAGATAAAATACAGTTAAGAAAGTAAAAAAAATAAATTTCATATCAGTAAGTTTTGCTAAGGCTTTGATAGTGTAAGATAAGGCAAAGCCTTTTATTGATTGTAAATCAGGTACGTTTTATAAAATACCTGATCACGAAATATTGGGCATGCCTAAAAAAAATACATACCATTAAATTATTAATTGTCGGTAAAAAAAATACCCGTAATTGCTACCTCGTGGAAAATTCTCCCGGTGAAAAAATTATTTATTTATTTAAAAATATTGATTATCAGCTTGTTAAATGCTAATTAATTTCTGGCATCATTTTAGAACAAATAATTATGTTCGTTTCTCTTAGTGATAATGTAAAGTTGATATAAATTTTAACTGAGAACATATCCAATGCACCATGTAAATACCATTGGGTACATGTAGAGAAGCAGAGGTAAAGGAGTTTTGGTAGTCAACCAAAACTCTTTTTATTTATTTCCATTTATACCTTAATGAATTAAGCCTATTCTTTTGTAATTAATCTTTTCCTCTTTTTATATGGTTTCAATTTCTCTTTCTATTCTTTTGTCTGGAATTAGCCACATCATGGCTACCAAAACATACAAAACACATCCAATGTAAGGATGCAAAAAACTTAATGGAATAGCAATTGCATAAATGATAACAGATATTTTCCCTTTGGTATCATTGCCTACCGCTTTTGCAAGTTTAGCATTTTTGATATTGTGATCAACCAATGCTTTTGCCAACATATAATATGCTATACCAGCCATCATAAGTATAATGCCATAAATAACTACAGGCCATGTTGTAAAATGGTTTTGTCCCATCCATCCAGTTGCAAAAGGAATCAATGATAACCAAAAAAGCAAATGATTGTTTAACCAAAGAACTTTTCCATTTATATGTCGTACAATATGCAATAAATGATGATGATTATTCCAGTAAATGCCAATATATATAAAACTCAGAATATAGCTTAAAAATGCAGGCATAAGCGGTTTAAGCGCAGAAAGATCATTTCCCTGAGGTATTTTCATTTCCAATACCATTATGGTCAGCACTATAGCGAGTACTCCATCGCTAAATGCTTCCATCCTTGTTTTTCCCATTAATTTTATTTTAATAATAAATGTTGTTACCAAAAATGCAGTACCGCAAACTTTACTTCTCAGTTATTTATAAAGCTGATTTTCTTTTAAAAAAAAGGAATATTATTTACTATTTATTTTAACGATACTATACAACCAAATTAATTTATTTTTATTAAAACTGATTTAGTTTGGGGCAATGTTTTAATTTAAAATACCTGTATTCAAAATATTGTGACGGTTGTATTTAGATATTTGAGATAGCAAAAGAGTAAAGTCCTTTATCTCCTATACCTTAATAATTATTTTAAAGGGGATTATGAGTGTGGAGGTTAGTTATTAAAATGAAAAATGGACTACTTCAAAATTTTGAACTTATGGAAATAGCCGCCCTTATCCTTTTTATTAGTTTTATAACCTGGCTTTCTTATAACTGGAAAAAGAAAAAACCGGTCAGCCTGTTGCCCTTTGCTTCTGAGTATCGTATAATTTTACAGGATAAAGTAGTTTTTTATAAGCAGCTGGCAGATAAGGATAAAGTAATTTTTGAAAATCGATTACAACAATTTTTGTCGCAGGTAAAAATTACAGGTGTGCATATAATAGTAGAGCCAATAGACCGGGTATTTGTGGCTGCAAGCGCTATCATTCCTATCTTTGCATTCAGTAATTGGCAATACAATAATTTAAATGAAGTTTTATTATATCCTGATTCGTTTAATGAGGAATTTAAAATAAGCGGGCAGAACAGATCAGTTTTAGGTATGGTGGGCAGTGGTGCCATGCAACATGTTATGATACTTAGCCAGGCTTCATTAAGGGAGGGATTCAATAATGAAACAAACAGGACCAATACGGGTATCCACGAGTTTGTGCATTTGATAGACAAAACGGATGGCGAAGTTGACGGAGTTCCTGAAAATTTGCTTGACAAAAAATATTTATTACCGTGGATCAATTTAATGCACAAAAATATTAAGGAAATTTTGGCAGAAGAGTCTGACATTAATCCTTATGGCGCAACAAACAAAGCAGAGTTTTTTGCGGTGGTGTCAGAATATTTTTTTCAGCAACCTCATCTTTTGCAATCAAGACACCCTGAGCTATATCAGCTGCTGAAGCAGATATTTGGGCAAAAAGAGGATAGTAAACATAAAATAATTGTTCATTAATGTATCCTGTTAAGTCAGTCATTTTAGTCTTTAGTGCTCAAAAAAATGTAGCATGTTTATTGCTTTATCATCAACTTTAATATTAATTTATGCAACTATCATTTATAAAAAATATACAGTTTACCAAACTGATAAAGGCTGATGGCCGTTTAAGAGAATTTAACTTCAGAAGGTATAATTCGGGTAATCAGCCCGCTATCTTTTCTGTAAATGTAGTTGACAATCGTGATAACAGGATTCTTTTCGAAATGCAAAAGGAAGATAATGCGTGGAAGATCATTAAACAGCAATTACCGTCCTGGATAATAGAAAATGAAACTAATTTTCATGAAAGCATTGAGGAAGAATTAAAGAATTCTTAATTATTTTTACATAGCGCAAAGTATTGAGTAATATTAGCTCAACTCTAAACCGTATCCACCTAAGCATTTCAGGGTTAAATTTTTTGCTTACATGCAATAAGAGCTTTGTGTAAATAACCATTTACATTTGTACCCTTGTACACAATCAATCATATTCTACTACATGCCGGACCACCTACAAACATTTTTTCAACAACTTAACACAAGTATTAAAAAGCAAACATTTATTAAAATTACATTAGGCAACCGAAGGGTAAAGGCGGCTGACCTTAAAAATGTTTTTATAAAACCCGTAATGATAAAAAATGCAGTAAAACTTTCTTTTGTGTATAGATATCCAACAAAGGATATCACCAAAAACTTTGATGTTGAAGAAAGCATCATACTGATTGAAAAGATGTTGCAAAATGACTTTTTGAATGCTGATATTTTTACTGCAGAAACTGACCTTCACTTTGCCATCCAAAAAAATGATGCTGCCAAACTTATTAGCAAGCCGGCTTCGTTAGCCGTTAAGGGACAAATAAATCAACATGATAAGGAGAAAATCCGCATAATAAAAACTGTAGGTAATATTTATCTTAAAGAATTAGGAATTACAACAGCAGAAGGTCTTGTAAAAAAAGACATGCAAGACAAGTATAAACAAATTAACCGCTACATAGAAATTATAGACGGAATTATTAAAGACCTGCAATTTAAGGATAACCTTCATGTAGTTGATATGGGAAGCGGCAAAGGGTATTTAACCTTTGCTTTATATGATTACCTTGTTAATAAGTTACATCTTTTGGCCACAGTTACTGGTATTGAGTTAAGAGAAGAACTGGTTACGAAATGTAACCAGATAGCTTTAAATGCTCAGTACACTCACCTGGCCTTTAAATCTGGTACTATACAAAATGCCGTTTTATCAAATACGGACTTATTAATAGCACTTCATGCATGCGATACAGCAACTGATGAGGCCATTTACTATGGCATAAAAGTTAATGCAAAGGTTATCATTTGTGCACCTTGTTGCCATAAACAAATCAGAAAACAAATGGCACCAGACAACGAATTAAAATCTATCACAAAGCATGGCATCTTGCTGGAGCGGCAGGCCGAAATAACTACGGATGCTATAAGGGCTTTACTATTGGAAGCACATGGTTATAAGACCAAAGTATTTGAATTTATTGCTACGGAACATACCCCAAAAAACGTATTGATAGTAGCAATAAGATCAGCGAAGGAAAAGGAAACAAAACAAATATCTTTGGATAAAGTAATTGCCTTAAAGAGCCTCTTCGGTATTCAGTCACACTATTTGGAAACACTCCTTGATTGTTTATAAAGCCCTTTCTGTTTGATAATTATTTCCTCCGTAATTTCATGCCGCAGGTAAAATAAAAATTAGTTAAATAAAAATATGAACCCGGTTTTATATGTATCTACATTGCTGTCAAAATTTAAAAATACCATCTTACTGATTGGTTGCTTTTATTGTTATATTACTTCTGCAAAGGGTTTTAATAATATTGATACTACAGTTACCTCTACAAGAGCACAGGCCATTGCCTACATTGAAAAAATTACAGTGCTTCAAAAAAGCAACTATTGGCCTAATATAAACCCTGGTTTATTTCTGGCTAATTTAAAATCAAATATTTATAATCCGTTAAGCATTTTCGAAGGTAGCAATACAAATTTTTGCGGATACGCAGCTTTGTCCTATTTGCCTTTACACAATGATCCTCTGGGCTATGCAAAGTTTATGATGAAACTTTTTGAATATGGCAAAGCAAGTATTAGAGATGAAAAAATTTTTCCATCTCTGGCTATACAAAAGGCTGCAGGTTCGCTGATTTTTAAAGGAACCCTTGACATTAGGCCAGCAGACCAATTATGGTTCTTATGCCTTGCTGACCATTTTAAAGGTTACTTGAATTACCTTAACAATAAGTTCCAACCGGGTGACGAAGATAGAATGTGGGCCGCTGTTAATTATGCAAAATTCAACCGCATGATACAAAGGCTTTATAATTTTCGGGTTGATGCCATCGGTTCTGATCTTATAAGGCCACATGTGAAAGATTTGTATGGATACATCAGCGAAAAATTAGTAACTGGCACAGTATTTTTATTTCTTGATAACAGGTACCTTACAAAAAAACAACATTCGGATTTCAGACCGACAATTCCCACCCATTTTATTACCGTACTGGACATTATTAAAAAAGGTGACCTTATCACCATTACCTATTGGGATTATGGTGGCAAAACACTACAGCAATTATCGCCCGCTTTTTTAAAAAAAATAATTTTTGGTATTTTACACTGCACTAAAAAATTATCTGATGGTTAATGAAAGATGGTATGGTTTATTTTTGTTTTGCTGTACATTTTTTATTTGTTCCTGTAACGAATCAAAAATAATATCTTCCGCCTCGTATCACAAAAATGAAAAAACGCTGGATAGCATTCAGCACGCCTACAATATCTTGTATGGCCAAAGGCCTTTCTCGCTCGAATTTACAGATAACCGTTTTAATGATGTTTCTATCGCTATCATCACCGACAGTATCAAATATATATACCAGTTTGAAGTAACTGAAAATCGTTTGGCTGACAGTTTACAGAAATACCATTTAAATATTACAGGCATCAAACATTTAATTACCCAGATGAAATCCATTCATTGCACCTGGATAAATAACCTTGCCTATTATGAAAATGATAAAAAGAAAATGCTTACGTATATTTCATTAAGGCCGGTAATGGCAAATTTACCATTCACAAACAGTAAATATTTTATACTTACTTATTTTGCACAGCCACAATATTTCGACAGCGAAGGAAGGTTACTGGCGGGGAAAGAGCTTCGTAAACTGAGGCAAATAAATAATGAAATTTTTAGAAGGATCAATGATAAGGTTTGTTATACTGTTTCAGAAAAATTCCGGTGATCATTTAATTACTATTGATATATCCTCTTTTTTCCCTGCAGGTATTTATTTCCAATAATGGTACTAAGTGGCTTTTCATACACTTTACTTTCTACCCAGGATATAATATCAAGGTATGCAAAGCTCCTTGTTTGAAAACGGTTCTTCTCCAGCCCTTTAATGCTTTGTAAAAATTTTTCCAGCTCAGGCTTTAATTTTTGCCGTGACAATTTAAAAGAGTTGCGCAAGAATTTAAACATAGCTTCTTCTACCACAGTAAGATTTTCCATTTTGGCCATAAACCTATAGACTGATTTTATCAGCGATTCAATAATATCAAAATTTCCCAACTCGTAATGTGCCATCAGGTGCAGCAGCCTTGCGTAACACTGCAGGTCGTTCCTCATTTCAACAGTACCATTAATTATTTTTTGAAGATAGTCAATTGAAACATCGTATTTACCGGCGCCAAAATACAAATTGGCAATCTTATAATTAAAAACCAACAAACGGTGGTTGTCTATATAAAGAGAATATTCATTTAATTTTTCTTCTATCCCTTTTACCAGCTTAAGCCCCTCAAAAAAAGTGCCCAACATAAAATGCTGGTTAATTTTTGAGGCGCTGATGTAAACAAAAGTTTGTATCCTGTGATTGTCATGCTGGTTAGCAATATCAGTTGCGGAGAAGGCCTCAAATTCTTTTAATACCATTTCAAAACGCTGATAATTCCTAAGATCAAAATGGGCATTTAATAAATTGTGCATCCCCTTTATATAATACCCCGTCTCTACTTTTAACATCAATGGCTGCTCATTAAAAATATCAATCCACTTCTGCGCATAACGATAATACATCAAAAAATTCTGGCGAATAAATGCATACCAGCAATAGCTTTGATACAGGTATAACCGTTCATAAAAACCGGTTTGAGAATGTGCCCCCAGTGGTAAATTGTCTTCTAGAAATTTTTGAACTTTTTTTTCATCTTTTTCATTTCGGGCATGGCCATTTTTTATATACCAGCTATACAATTGCAATGCTAAATTTGACAACCTTGCTACATTATCTACCCGTATGTTTACTTCGATGGCTTCAATAGAAAGTTGTTCGCCACGGTTCTGCATGGTCCTGGTAATATGCAGAGTTTCAATTTTTTTCTCCCACGATATTACCTGCGTTAAGAAATTAAATTTATAATGTGTTTTGGCTGTCTCCTTTAGTTTTTCTAAAATTTTAAGGCTTTGTACATACAAACCTTTATTATACAATATTCTTGCATAATCCAACTGCTCATTCAATTGCATATCTATACTGCTCGTACTTTTTAATAATCTAAGGCTTGCCAATAATTGTTTGTAGAGATGAACTTTTATATTTGAAAGCTGTGGTTTTTTTATTGAAGGTAATTTTTTGAGCAATATTGTTTCATCATATTCTTCCAGTTTATCTACTGCATCAAACAATTCTATAATTTTTAAGTCCTCGTTACCAGAACTTCTCTTGATATAAAGCTTGAAATTTCTTTTTTCTGCCTTTTCAAGTGATTGAATAAGTTGAAATAAGGTATCTGTAAATCTGTTGGGCATCATTAATATTTTTAACTACAATATAATGCCAATAAGGGTTTTATAACAAAAAAACCTTTTTTAGCATAATTAAAACCCTCATAACATGATTATGAACGTAAAAAAACACACCTTACTTTCGTGTTAAGAAAGTGAAGATGTGTTAAAAGATATAGCAGGCAATCGTAAAAAAGGGCAACCAATCGTTAGTAAGTTGCAATAAGCAAGAAAGTTAGCAAAGTATTTGTTTAAAATACTATTAAGAATTTCATATGGCAAGCAATCGTTAAAGTTCTTCCGTTTCTACGGAAGGACTATTTTTTTTGATGGCGTAAAGTAATACCATTTTATTTTACAAATCAAATTATTGTTATCTTTTTTTGAAAAATATTTTAAGGCAGTTTAATTAATTGGGTAAAACAAAGTCAGGCTTACGTATAAATGTACTATTGTATTTAAACCGTATATTAGTGCCAATTTCTATTCTGTAATTTTTTGTTCCCGGAAAAGGCCTTGGAAAATAAAAGCCTCTTAATTCAACTGTTCCAAAAGTAAGATTTTCATTACGGGTGCGAATACCTGCACCAATTTCACTATAAAGATCGCTTTTTGCAAAAGGCTGATTGGTAGGTGTAAGTATAGACAAATCTGCAAAAAGAAAGGGCGCTACTCTAAATCCCCAAAATTTCCGCATGTTAAAAAAAACACTCTCCCCCTTTACAGTACTTCTTATATCTGAGGGACCCGGATAACCCCGAAAATAAGGAAGCCCAAAAATACTATTAATGCTTAATGGCTGATTCAAAACTGGTCTTATCTGTTTGGTAAAACCTGCACTAAAAAAATTACGGTTTAACCATTGCCCACCCAGTTTTCTTAACCTGGTAAAATGATCAACATTTAAAAGTATATCTATATCCTCCCACCTTTTTTTATAGACATAGCCTCCTATTCTAAAAGTGTAAGTTGTGTAATAATTTTTTTTAGAAAAATGACTTCTAAGTGCGTCTATACCATAATAAGGACGACTCCGGTCTTCTTTTTTTGTCCAACCTCCAATTAGCGAAGCACTAAAACCTTCCGGTACATCCTCATTTCTACCAAACCCATAAATAAAATTGGCCCTGTATGCTTCTTGCTTAAAAATGCTGATAGCCTCAAGCATCCCTTCAATATTAGCGTACCGATAATCATATATCTGGTGGTTAATAACAGGTATATCGGTAAAGTGCTGATAAAAACTTCTTAAAGCTATAAATTTTCTTACCCTTGTGTTCATGTTTTTATACATCAGGCGCTGGCTGCCAAAATTATAGCCAAACCAAACATCCGCATTTCGATAGTTATATTTAAAATCGCTTTTGTAAAGAGAATCAGAAATGTAATTGTTATTGGTTTTATTCCATGTAAAATCTGCTGCCCCAATCCATGGGATATAAGGTGTTACCAGCGGTTTTTCAAAGTGTGTATATAAAATAGTTTCTTCACTCCGGCCACTGTTAAAAGCGCTTTTGTAAGTTTCAAATCCAATACTCCAGTCAATAAATGAACCCCAGATATTACGTTTTAAAAACCCTGCGTCAGATCCAAACTTTGGGTTACGTTCTTTATCATACAATGTGCTAAAGGATAGTTGCGAACCACTTCCACCCACATTTTCATTTCTAACCCGTACTGCTGCTTTTGACGTACTGCTTATATCTATGCTGCCCCCTAAAGGAAAGATATCTTTTGTAATAACGATCACATCCACCGAATCTGCAGAACCTGCAATACTATCAATTAAAATACGGGCATCCTGTATATATACCTGGTCTCGCAAATGACGTTCATTATCGGCCAAAAGATAGGGGTGTATTTTATCTCCCTGCTTAAAAAATAAATTATTATTTATTGTTTTAATGGACGTTTTTTTGTGCAAGCCATTGGCTATAATTGCACCAAAATTATTTTTAATAAGAATAGTATCAAAAATTGTACGTTCAAATCCAAGGCGTAATATCTCTATATTCCTGATTATTTTGCCTGTGTGAATAATAAACGGATTGACAACTTTGACGGGGTTTGCACCTGGCGGATCAGTAGAAAGACTTTTTCCTAATTTGCCCAATAAACCACTTTTTTTAGCTAAAAAAAAAGTATCCTGCTTTTCTTTAACTTCCTGCGCTAAAAGCAATGATGAAAAAAAAGAAAAAATTATTAGTAGTAAAACAACTGGCAAGGCCTGTTTTAACATCGTTGTATTTTAAGTTTTACTTTATAATGATATTGAATAAGGTAAAATAATACACTATGATAATAAGTTACTATTCATTTAAGCAGAGAACAAAACCAGCAGCGGCAGTTGCATGTAATAACATAGTATCAAATACCGGTATAGCAGTATCAACCTGCTTGATCAATAAAGGAATTTCAGTACATCCTAAGATAACGCCCTGTACACCTAAACCGATATATCTATCAATAATATTTAGGTAATTTTTTTTTGTTTCAGGCAGCAATAAACCTTTGCCTAACTCATTATAAATACTGCTATTGATTATCTCAATATCCTCCTGGTTTGGAATTACAATTTCAATGCCATTTTTTTGTAAGCGATCAGCATAAAAACTACTTTGCATGGTATACTTTGTGCCTAACAAAAGCACCTTGTTTATATTTTTTTCTTCTACAGCTTTTAAGACAACATCGGCAATATGTAGCAAAGGAATATTAATTGCGGCCTGCACTTTGTCAGCGATAACATGCATGGTATTGGCGCAAAGTAGCATATAATCAGCACCGGCATTTTCTAATTTTATAGCAGCCTCACTAATAATAGTTTCAATGGCTATCCAATTTCCTTGTTGGGTAAGGGTAACAATTTCCCCATAGTTTACCGAGTATAGTAAAATTTTTGCTGAAGCATTATTACCAAGGTGTTCGTTCACTTTTTCATTAATGATCCTGTAATAGTCAATGGTAGAATACCAGGAAGTACCTCCTATTAATCCGATTGTTTTCATGTATAATAATTAATACCAACTAAGTTACTTAAAAGAGTTTAGCAATAATTTGCTTTTACGAGAAATATTTTAAAATAAATTTGTGTGTGTGATCTGATGTTTTTTACATTGCAACCAGCCATTTTACTAACCGCTTAATCTTTAAAATAATTTAAAACATTGATACTTGCATTAATTATTTAACAAGTTTTTTTAAATTTAAATATCAAATGCCATTGCCCTTAATAAATTGGCCCGTATCTTTGCGCCGCAAAACAGTAATTATGCAATTCTTACTGCTCCTCTAACTATTGCTTGCTAAGGAAAATCTCCGGAAAGTGCTTTGTGTCCTCACTCCCGTGATTATTATTTAGTAAATTAAAATTAGAGATATGAAAAATGATACATTGGGTATGGGTACCCCTATCAAAAATGAAGAACTGAAAGAGTTATTAAAAGAAACAGTTGCAACAGATGTTAAGCAAGACGATTTAAACCGCACTTTTGGTGCAATCGATATGTGGAATCTTCAAAAAAAGCAACGTACTTCCCTGGCAATGAGAAGGCGGTTAAATTGATAAATTATTTAAACACAAATAATTCTTTTCAGATTTTATGCAGCATGGCATTAGCCATGCTTTTTTTTGTGCTGCCTCTTAATAAAATTGAAATTAGTTCAATCGTTTTTTCTACCTGCAAAATTTACTTTATAAATGCATTGAAGTACACAATAGTAGTAGTCATTAGGATCATACCTTTTCGTTGCCCATGGCGGCCTGTTTCATTTTATAAGTTGTTTCATGTCCCAGATATTTTTCAATCCATTTTTCTACAAAATAAATGAGGGGCGTTAGAATAATTGCCATGGCAAATTTGTAGGTATAATTAACAAGGCAAATAGCCAGCACCAGTTGCCAGCTCCACCCCTTACCTATTTTAAAGGCTATGAACAATACTATAAAACTATCAACCAATTGAGATATTAAAGTAGATCCTGTAGCCCTCAGCCACATCTTTTTTTCGCCGGTATATTTTTTTATTTTATGAAATACGGTTACATCCACTATCTGGCTTACTAAAAATGCCACAAGGCTTCCCAAAATGATCCACATGCCCTGGCCAAAAATTCCATTGAAGGCTTTGTTCATATCCGGTATGCCATCCTGCACGGCCGAGCCATACCAAAAATCTGCCGGGGGTACACTCATGGCAAAATAAAACATTACAAAAGCGTAGGTAATTAAAGCGACGGCAGTGTAAGATATTCGCCTCACCGCTTTAGGCCCATAGAATTCATTTACGATATCCGTCATTACAAATTCCAACGGCCATAACAACACGCCACAGGTAAGGTTAAATGACAATGCCTTTTGACCAAACAAAGTAAAGCTGGAAGGTGTTAACCCAAATAATTTTTCCAACGAAAAAATTTTGCCTCCAATACATTCTGCTATCAATGCATTGGCTACAAAAAAAGCTGTGAAGATCACAAATAATTTGGTGGGCTTGTCTTTTAGTATGTTCTGTATCATTTAAAAATTGCTAAAGAAAAAATAATATACTTGTAAAATCAGGAACAAAAAATTAGCCCATAGTAGCCATCTGGTTACCGTGGGGTTTCTTTTCCTGATATACAATACCAACAAAAAAAAGTTGAAAATAAAGTTAATATAAATAGCACCATATCCCAGCACTACCAGCGTACTTTCTAAAGGATGAATTTGTATTGCCCCGTTAAAGTTACCATTCTTCTTATGTGCATTTTCTACCAAACGCAATACCACGGCTATTATAAAGCAACAATTACAAATAAAAACTACTCTCGAAAAAAATTTCATGCTTGCTTATTTTACGGCAATAAAAATTGTTACCCCCGCCTGCCTTTGAGCATGGGTACAAAAGAAAAATGTTGAAACGCCTCTTCCGTTACTGAACCATCTGCATTTTTTGTGAGGCGTAACATGCGCTGGTGTTCCCCTTCATCTACCGGTATCACCATTTTACCTCCGGCTTTTAATTGCTCAATTAATTTAGGTGGCACAAATGGAGCCGCAGCTGTGATGATCACCTTATCAAAAGGCGCATACGTCGGTAATCCTTCATATCCATCGCCAAAAAAAAACTTAAGGTTAGGATATTTTGCTTTAAAAATATAATTCCGGGTTTTTTCAAACAGTACTTTTTGTCTTTCAATGGTAAACACTTTTGCGCCCATTTCTACCAATACGGTTGCCTGGTAAATACTTCCGGTTCCAATTTCCAGTATCTTATCAAAAGGTTTTACCTGCAACAACTGTGTTTGATACGCTACTGTATAAGGTTGAGATATTGTTTGCCCTTCACTGATAGGAAAGGCTCTGTCTTCATAAGCAATTTCATCAAAAGCACTATCCAAAAAAAAGTGGCGGGGAATATTATTCATCGCCGCCAGCACATTTCCATCAGTGATACCCTTATCACGTAAAATGTCCATTAACTTTTTGCGCAGCCCTTTATGCCGGTATGTATCTTCGTAATTTCTCATAGCTGGTTAACTGCCACGAATTACACCAATTTTCAGCAATAAAACAAAAGTTAATTGGTGAAAATAAAAGTACCTGTCGATTGAGTTATAAAACAAAAATGCCAGGATAAATCCCAGCACTTCATTAAATAAATTGTCATGGCAACAAAGTCACTACTATTATTAATTTGTGAATGGTCAATGGTGAATAAAGATTGATGAATAAAGCCTGTTCATATTTACCCATTCACGACTGCCCATTCACTACAGACAACTCGCAATTAACTTAACACTACTTCAATTTCATATCACTTACAATTCTTGCAATCTTCTCATCCAGCAATTTATCGGCTGCTTCAAAACCTGCTGCATTTTCCAGTTTTGAATTTACGCTGAAATAAAATTTTATTTTAGGCTCTGTACCACTTGGCCTTGCAGATATTTTTGTGCCGTCATTTAATAAAAATTGCAGCACATTGCTTTTTGGTAAATGGATGGGATAGCTTTCGCCGGTCTGTAAATTTTTACCTACCTGTAATTCATAATCCAATAAAGCAGCTACCGCAACACCGTCAATTGTTTTGGGTGGATCACTTCTAAAACCTTCCATCATGTCGGCAATTTCTTTTGCCCCGTTCATGCCTTTTTTTGTAATGCTCACCAGGTTTTCTTTATACAACCCGTACTGCACATACAGGTCAATCATCTTGGCATATAAACTACGGCCTTTGTTTTTTTCATAGGCTGCCATTTCGCACAACAGCGCCACAGCACTAATGGCATCCTTGTCCCTTACTTCATCTCCCACCATCAAACCAAAACTTTCCTCACCACCTATGATGTAATTTTCTCTACCCTCTTTTTCCTTTATCAATGCAGCTATCCATTTAAAACCAGTCAGCACATTGTAACAGGCAATCTTACTTTCTTTAGCAATGGCATCAATCAGTTCGGTAGTAACAATTGTTTTGACTACCATATCATTTGGCTGCGAAATGCCTTTTGTTTTTCTGGCCTCAATCATATAATTAAAAGCCAGTACCGCCGTTTGGTTGCCATTCATCAATACCCACTCGCCCTTTGTATTTTTAACACCGATACCTACTCGATCACTATCCGGGTCGGTACCTAATAAAATATCCGCATCCAGCTTTTTAGCATTTTCCAATCCAATACTCATGGCTTCTTTTTCTTCGGGATTAGGAAATACTACCGTTGGGAAATTACCATCAGGCACACGCTGTTCTTCTACGATATGCACATTATCAAAACCAAATTTTGCCAATACCTGCGGCACCAGCGTAAAGCCCGTGCCATGTATGGGCGTGTACACAATGGTAAGGCCGTGCTGTGCAGCGCATACTTCCGGATAAACGCTTAAACCTTTAACCATAGTCAAATACAGCTCATCCATATCTTTACCAATGATGGTAATGTTTGCTTCGCCACCGGTCCATTGCACATCATCTACGGAGGCAATTTTATCTACTTCTATAATTACATTTTCATCATGTGGCGTTACCATTTGTGCGCCATCATCCCAGTAAGCTTTGTAGCCGTTATATTCTTTAGGATTGTGTGATGCAGTGCAAACCACCCCACCCTTACAACCTAAATTACGGATAGCAAAACTTAGTTCCGGCGTTGGGCGCAGGGCCTCAAACAAAAAAACTTTTATACCATTGGCAGCAAAAACATTGGCCGTTGTTTCAGCAAAAAAACGGCTGTTGTTGCGGCAATCATGCGCTATAGCCACTTTAATTTCGCCATCAAAACATTTTTTTAAATAGTTGGCGTAGCCCTGTGTTGCCATACCGATGGTGTTCTTGTTTATACGGTTGGTGCCAATACCCATCAGCCCCCTTAACCCACCGGTTCCAAACTCAAGGTTTTTATAAA
>JANYFT010000242.1 GCA_025359625.1 Ferruginibacter sp. | reverse complement strand
TGGGTAATGATCTTAACCGAATCGCAAACGAGCTCGAAAAAATAACCGTAAACCTGGGCCAGCGCAAAACTATTACCGAAGATGATATAGAAAAATATGTAGGTGTAAGCAAGGAATACAACGCCTTTGAACTACAGGCTGCCATGAGTAAAAAAGATCTTGCAAAAGCCATCCGCATTATCCAGTATTTTGAGGGCAATCCCAAAGCGGCACCTATACAATTAGTGCTGCCAGCCTTGTATGGTTTCTTCAGCAAACTGTACATTATTTTTGGTATGGCAGATAAAAGTGAAGCAGCCGTAAAACCATTTTTTTACAATAATCCATACGCAGCAAAGGAAGCTATTGCCACCGCAAAAATGTATGGCTACGAGGGCGTAGAAAGAGCATTGTTGCTACTACACGAATACAATTTAAGGAGTGTAGGCGTTAACGATATCGGCACATCGGATGGAAGTTTGATGAAAGAAATGGTGGTGAAGATGATAGGGTAGGGACCTGTCTCTTCCGCGGCGAAAAACTTAGATTGAAGTGTATGGGTAACTTTAAATTCCTTTTTATTTTTGTGGGTTTTGTATTTTTTTGTACTCGGCAAATGCACTGCTATTAAACTTCTTTGGCAGCTTGTCCGCCGTGGTGGATCGCACTCTTGTGCAAAATAACTTTATTGAGCTATGGCCAGAATGGCTAACGAAAAAGGAAAGTGTAAAACTGATGACATTGCAAGGATAAGTAGTAACAAAAAACTTATAACTCAAAATGCATAACTACGCAAGCGCTTCAATAGCTGAAATCTTGTCCTTCGCCAACTGCTCTTTCAAAGCATCGAGCCCATTGAATTTTACTTCGCTGCGTAAATGTTTTTTTAAAGTAATCGTCAATGTTTCACCATAAATATCCTGGTCAAAATTAAAAATATTTACTTCTATCACTCTTGTAGTTCCATCAACTGTTGGGCGAATTCCAATGTTCATCATCCCCATAAGATTATGAAAGTTTAATTTTTCATTGCTGATTAAAACAGCATATACACCATTGCCTGGAACTAATTTATTTTCATCTGATATTTGTAAGTTGGCAGTGGGGTAGCCGATGGTGCGGCCAAGTTTGTTGCCTTGTATTACTTTGCCACTAAAAAAATAATCATATCCCAAACAATTGCGGGCAGTATCAATATCGCCATGCAAAATAGCTTCTCTTATTTTGGTAGAGCTGATGGTGACATCCTGCAACATGTGCACAGGAATTTCCTTCACCAGGTAATTGTATTCTGTTGCTTTTGCTTCCATTAATTTGTAATCACCGATACGGTCTTTTCCAAAACGATGATCGTAACCGATGATAATGGAATGCGGATGAAAAGTATTTACCAAAAAATCGCTGATGTATGCTTCGGCTGGCTGGTTGGCAAAATCTTCTGTAAATGGTATTACCACTAAATGATCAATGTGTGCATTTTGTAATAATTTTATTTTTTCGGCAAGAGTATTTATTAAAAAAACCGGCGATTTTTTTTTTGCTACTATCTGCCTTGGGTGCGGATCAAAAGTTATGATAACGGTTTCACCTTTTACTTTGGTGGCCTCGTTTTGCATCAGTTCAATAATTTTGCGGTGACCATTGTGCAATCCATCGAAGGTGCCGATAGTGATCACTGCATTGCGGAAGGCTGGTAGTTGCTGTATATTGTAGTGTACTTTCATTTTTCAGTGGTGCAAAACTACCTGAAAATTTATTAATGGAAAATTGGTAATTGAAATTTAGTTTTGCGGTTCAAATATTTTTATGAGCCTTTACAGTAAAAGAGGAGTTTCTGCACAAAAAGAAGAAGTACATGCCGCCACAAAGCACCTCGACCAGGGATTGTTTCCCAATGCATTTTGTAAAATTTATCCTGATTATTTAGGAGGGGACGATGATTTTGTAAATGTGATGCATGCAGATGGCGCCGGAACAAAAAGTATACTGGCCTATTTATATTGGAAAGAAACGGGCGATATATCTGTC
>JANYFT010000231.1 GCA_025359625.1 Ferruginibacter sp. | reverse complement strand
AACAAGGGTATTTGAAAATAAAAATACTTCGCTGATTGAATTAACTCCGGTAACAAAGGTATTGACAGCGTTATTTAAATCAATCAATATCATCGTGGATAAAAAAGATTTTTCTGTTGGCAGTATAGAAATGCAAGAACTGTCTGGCGACAATACACTCATACATTTTACAAATAAAGAATTGAATGTTACAATTCCGGATGTGTTATTTATTATTAAGTAGCTGGTTGTTGGTATTGTTTAGCTGCTCACCTGCATACAAAAAAATGAAGGTTGTAACAGGCAATGCTAGGTGCTTACAAAAATTTAAGCCTGCATTTAAAGTAGCTTTATACAGCACAAAAGTAGATGTGGTGGGTAATCATCTAAGTGGTTTGCTACTCATAAAAAAAATGCCTGATAGCAGCACCCGGATGGTATTCTCAAATGAAATGGGTTTTAAGTTTTTTGATTTTGAATTTACACCTGACGGAAATTTTAAAGTGTACTCTGTTATTAAGCAGATGAATAAAAAACCGGTATTAAAAACACTGAGAAAAGATTTTGAATTGATATTGATGGAAAGGCTGGACAGTAATTCAGTGTCAATCCGCCGCAGCAACAACGGACTTCTATACTATGTGTTTCCTCAAACAAATGGCTATTATTATTACATCACCGATAGTACAGGTAATAGCCTGGTACGGATGGAACGGGCATCCAAAAGAAAAACAGTGGTGGAAGCAACCATGGAAAATTATATCAAAGGAATACCCGATAGCATTTCAGTGGTACACAAAAAATTCAGTTTCACCATCGGTTTAAAAAGAATAGAAAGATAATGTTACAGGGAGATTTTTTTACCATCAGCAATATAGAAAAAACAGGCTTTGACGTAAAAGCTACGCTGCTAATAAATGCCGCCCATAAAATATTTAATGGACATTTCCCGGGTCAGCCTGTGGTACCGGGTGTATGTATGATGCAAATGGTGAAGGAGATAATGGAAACGGTTACCGGAAAAAAAACAGACCTAATAAAATCCCAGGAGATGAAATTTTTAGCCATAATTGATCCATCTCAAAATAATAACATCAGCGCAACATTAAAATATGCCATTGACTACAATCAGAATATGGTTGTATCTGCTGTGCTTTTTAAAGAGGAACTTATACATTTTAAGTTTAAAGGAATATTTGCTTTTCAGCGTTAACCATAAGTATAGTTGTTATTATGTCAACTTTAAAACTAGTGAAATAAGAAGCCCCCCACAATTGCGAAGGGCCTGAAAAATAAATTTTATCACTCCTATCTCTATGCTAAAAATTAAATGAACCGGCAAGTCCAAATAAGTTGGCTTTATTTTCATTTAATCCTTTCATGTACGATAATCGAATTTCAATATTTCTATGGGCTCTGCCCACACCAATGCGAAAGCCGGCATTGGCAGCCGGACCAAATGAATTAATGCTTTCGGTGCCAGTATTACCATCTGATCGTGTTGTTATAAAGTCGCCATGGTGATAACCAAAACCGGCACCCACAAAATAGCCATAACGGTCTGAATTGTCTTTTGTAGAACCTCTGCCCATGTTGAGATTGATAATAAGCGGCACATTCGCCACAAAACCAATAGAGCCCGCTTCAGAATAATATCCAGAATTACTGGAATAATAAGAACCGCTTGCCGATATACCCACACTCAAGGGAACACCTACAGAAACGGAAAGCGCTTCTGTCTCTAAAAAATTAAAACGTGGAAAATAAGTTACTCCTTCTGCTACTGTAACATCGCTTCCTGTTGATGAACCCACCAATACGGTAATACCTGCACCATGCATAAAAGTCTGGCAAAAAGCAGTACAGGCAGTAAATAATAAGGCAGATAATAAAACAATTTTTTTCATGGTAAATTTTTAATGCTGTGTTTAAAAAAAATAAAACGGATTGTTAAGTAAATAAAATTTGTAGAACAATATTATGTAAAATAAGTTGATAATATTAAACGGATGAATAGTTTCAAAATAAGATTATTTTTTTTGCTGTTGATGCTGTCAATAGCAGCACCGCTTACTTTATTTAGGTTTGGTAAAAGAAGTATCTTCGGTAAAATAAATACAATGAACGACGTTGATACCATTATAATTGGTTCAGGAGCAGGTGGGCTTTCGGCTGCACTTTGTCTTGCACGGGCAGGGCAAAAGGTGGCGGTAATAGAGCAGCACTATGTGCCTGGTGGATGGTGCCATAGTTTTTATATTGATGGTCATCGGTTCAGTCCGGGTGTACACTATATCGGCTTAATGGACAAGGGTGAATCAACAAGTAATTTGTACGAGGGTTTGGGTATTGCGAATGACCTTGTTTTTTTCAGAATGAATGCAAAGGCATACGAGCATTGCCGGATAGGCGATGAACGTATTGACATGCCTGCAAATGTTGACGAGTTATACAAATCACTGGCGGAAAGATTTCCGAAAGAAAAAAATGGCTTAAAAAAATATTTACAACTCATCCGTAATGTAAGTGAGCAGTTGTACCTCATTCCTAAAATGAGTGGCTTCTGGGATAATATTACCATTCCCTACCGTACCCGGCATTTGGGTAAATATGCTTTGTTCAGTTTAAAGCGGGTAGTGGGCTGGCATATCAAAGATCCTTTGCTGCAAAAGGTGCTCAACATTCAATGTGGCGATCATGGCCTGCCACCTTCCAAAGCAAGTTTCCCTTTGCATTGCGCATTGATGGCCCATTATTTCCAGGGCGGTTTTTATCCCATGGGTGGAGGTGCTGCAATTGTAAAAGCCATGACCAAGGGAATTAAAAAATACGGCGGTGTAATAAGAACAGGGCAGGGAGTTAAACGCATTTTGGTAGAAAAAAAGGAAGGCGAAAAAAAATTAAATGCCATAGGAGTAGAGTTGGAAAATGGTGAAATACTAAAGGCAAAAAGAATCATCTCCAACACAGACCCGACTGCAACTTTTAAGATGGTAGGTACAGAAAACCTGAGCCAGAAATTGCAGGCAAAATTGGCTAAAACACGTTACTCGGTAACCTCACTGATGTTCTTTTTAACGGTGGATATGGATGTACGAAAAGCCGGCCTGGACTCAGGAAATATTTGGATGATGCCCGACCGTGATATGGATGACCTGCATGAAGATCTTGCTGAAGTGGATATACTGGCAACGGATGAATTTTCAGGTATGTTTATTAGTTGCTCTTCGCTTAAAGATCCTTCCAGTTATAATGGCCGCCATCATACAATTGAAGTAGTTACATTTATAGACTATGATTCCTTTAAAGCAAAACTTAACAACAACGATAAAGATTCGGAAGCGTATAAAAATTTAAAGGACCGCCTTTGCCAAAAATTAGTGAACACACTTGAAAAAGTGGTGCCGGGTATCAGCAATAATATTTTACAGATACAATTGGGTACCCCACTTACAAACGAGCACTATATCAAGTCAACCAAGGGTAATGTTTACGGCACTGAAAAAGGGTTTTATCAAACAGGCCCTTTTTCATTTACCGCAAAAACAGAAATAGAAAATCTGTACATGTGCGGCGCAAGTATCATGGCACATGGAGTAGCAGGCGCTGCTTATTCCGGCATAAAGACAGCTGCTTTAATTTTAAATTGTAAAGAAGATGATCTTATAAAACCGGATGCTTCACAAAGTGTGAGAATTTATGATGCGGAAAATAATACCCATTGGCCTGAATGGCTCCATCAGAAAATGGCAGATAAAAAAAGAAGGGCGGAGTTGGAATCTAAAGCGATTTCTAAAGTAATGTAATGATTGGTACGGAAATAGATGCTGTCCTTGTGGATATCCATTTACATTAATATCATTTCATGAAAAAAAAAACAGTCACGCTGCTTGTTGCCTTATTTAGCTTATTGGTCGCAGATGCTCAAACAGACTTTACCTCACAAGTCTATCCTGAAATAAAAGCACTACATGCTTTTTCCACTAGCGATGAAGTGGCTGATTTTCCTGTTAGTTTTTCAATCCCTGCTATAGATTCTGTCAACACCCATCCTTATGCGCTCCTTGCTGGCGGAAGTAAAGGCATTGGTTATGCAATTGCAGAAGCGCTGGCTAAAAGAAATTTTAATTTAATTTTAATAGCAAGGCATAAGGATAGTTTGATTGCTGCAAAAAACAAACTAGAATCATTGTACCATGTTCAGGTAGAAATTTTGCAGTACGACCTGAGCAAAAAGGAAGCGGCAACAGAGATTGCAGCATGGTGTACCGAAAAAAATATTCATTTAAAGATGCTTTGTAACGTTGCAGGCTTTGGAGGTTCAAATGATTATTTGACTTTATCACTTGACTCACTCCGTTACATGGTTAATTTAAATGTGGAATCTTGTATGGCACTCAGTCTTACCCTTTTGCCCTTGCTAGAAAAAAATGCCCCCTCCTATATTTTAAATGTGGGGAGCATGGCGGGCTTTGCGCCAATTCCTGTAAAGAACATGTATTCTGCTACCAAATCTGCCGTTGTTTTTTTTAGCTATTCTTTACGTTATCAGTTAAAGAAAAAAAATATCAGCGTTAGTGTGTTATGCCCCGGCCCTGTTTTTACCAAGCCCGAAATTATTGCGGATACAAAAAAGAAACTTGGCTGGCTCGGCAAGCAAATGGCGGTTAGCCCTAAAAGAGTAGGTGAGATAGCGGTACAGGAAACATTCAATAAAAAACTGGTGATCGTTCCGGGAACCATGGCTAAAATAATGGCTTTTGTTATAAGGGTTTTACCCCGGAGATGGGTTGTTGCACTTTATGATAGGGTGGGTGGATAATACTTCAAATAAAAATATTATTATAGTTCAGCTATAGGATGTGTTTTTCTTGCTATTTGCGCTTGAACCTGTTTTCGATTTTAATGCTTTTAAAGCGGTTCTATAAAAAAGAAAATGAAAGTATTAGTGTTAAGAAGATACTGCATCAACATTTGATTTCTTTGCTCTTAAATTTCCTGCTTAATTCATATCGGAGATTATTTTTTCTTGACATTTAATGGTCATTGTACCATAGCGAACACCAATATAAAACTATGTTGAACACCATCATAGTTGTTGTAGATAAGTACATTTTTATATCCCTTTTTCACAATAGCAATTTTTTTAATCATGTGCTCCGGGATAGTTT
>JANYFT010000209.1 GCA_025359625.1 Ferruginibacter sp. | reverse complement strand
CCTTTGACGATGTAAAAACATATATTCAAAAAAACAGGGTGCCTTACAATCCTTTGCACGACAGGGGTTTTGTTAGTATCGGTTGCGCCCCTTGCACCAGGGCCATTCAGCCCGGCGAAGACTTTAGGGCGGGCAGATGGTGGTGGGAAGATGCCGACAAAAAAGAATGTGGCTTGCATGTGCATGAGGCAAATGAAACAGCAACTGATGAATACGAGGAGGCTAAGATATAATACTGCCTTCCTTAACATTAATTATAATTTTTTAAGAAAAACAAATGGTAACAGAAAATAAAACAGCAGTAAAAGAGATTGAATTATTAAGTGAGAACAACAACCGGCGCCTGGATTATTTAGATATACTTGAATCGGAATCCATCCACATTTTTAGAGAAGTAGCAGGGCAGTTTGAAAGGCCGGCTTTGCTGTTTTCCGGGGGAAAAGATTCTATTGTTTTGGTGCACCTGGCATTAAAGGCATTTCGCCCCGGTAAATTCCCTTTTCCTTTGGTACATATTGATACAGGGCATAATTTTCAGGAAGCGTTGGATTTTAGAGATGAGTTAGCAAACACGATAGGTGAAAAATTGATTGTTAGAAGTGTAGCGGACACCATAAAAGAAAAAAACTTAACTGAACAGAAAGGAAAGTTTGCCAGCCGTAATGCACTACAGACCTACACTTTACTGGATACCATTGAAGAGTTTAAATTTGATGCCTGCATTGGCGGCGCCAGAAGAGATGAAGAAAAGGCAAGGGCAAAAGAAAGAATATTTTCTGTAAGGGATGAATTTGGGCAATGGGATCCAAAACTACAAAGGCCTGAATTGTGGAATACTTACAATGGCCGTATCCATAAGGGCGAAAATGTAAGGGTATTTCCCATCAGTAACTGGACAGAGTTAGATATTTGGAATTACATTAAAAGAAATGAAATAGCATTGCCTTCTATTTATTTTGCACACGACAGGGAAGTGCTGGAATGGCAGGGCCAACTGGTGGCAACATCAGAGTTTATACAATTAGACGAAGCCGATAAAGTTTCTGTAAAAAAAGTAAGGTACAGAACAGTTGGCGACATGACCTGCACAGCAGCTGTGGAATCAACAGCAGCTAATATTGATGATATCATAAAAGAAATTATCGCAACTAAAACAAGCGAACGTGGTGAAACACGAATTGATGACAGGGTTAGTGAAGCTGCAATGGAAGACAGAAAAAAGAACGGGTATTTTTAGCCCTCATTTCCTAAAGGGGAAAAAGGCAGACTATTAATTTTTAATACTCAACTCCCTTTTTTGGGTAGTTGTTTTTAACCATCAGTGTTTAGCTCAAATTTAATACTGATACAAATCAAATTTCCTCTTAAGAGGACAGGGTATGGACATACTAAGATTTATAACAGCAGGAAGTGTAGATGATGGCAAAAGCACGATGATAGGACGTTTGCTGTACGATAGCAAATCGATCATGATTGATCAGCTGGAAGCAATTGAAAAACAAAGCAAGAATAAAGAAGACGGGATAATTGACCTGGCTTTATTAACCGATGGTTTACGTGCGGAGAGGGAGCAGGGCATTACCATTGATGTGGCCTATAAATATTTCAGCACGCCCAAACGCAAATTCATAATTGCCGATGCGCCGGGGCACACACAATATACCCGTAATATGGTAACAGGCGCTTCCAACAGCGACCTCGCCATCATTTTAGTAGATGCAAGAAATGGTGTGGTTGAGCAAACCCGTCGTCATTCTATCATTACATCACTGCTCAATATTCCGCATGTGGTAGTAGCCATTAACAAAATGGATTTGGTAAATAATTCAGAAGATGTGTACAATAATATTGTGATAGATTATGAAGCAGTGGCAACTTCATTGGGTTTAAAAGATATTACTTACATTCCTATAAGTGCCATCAACGGAGATAATATTGTTGAAAAGTCACCGGTATTTCCCTGGTACGAAGGCGAATCCTTATTACATATTTTAGAAAATGTAGAAGTAGCAAACGACATCAATTATACCGATGCAAGGTTTCCGGTGCAATATGTTATACGTCCGCAAACCGATGCCCTGCACGACTATCGGGGCTACGCCGGTAAAGTTGTTAGTGGTATTTATAAAGTGGGCGATAAAATTATTGTACAACCATCAGGTTTAGAAAGTACCATTAGTGCTATTGAAATCGGCGGTAAAGAAGTAGCAGAAGCATTTGCACCGCAAAGCGTGGTATTGCATGTAAGTGATGATATAGACATTAGCCGTGGAGATGTGATTGTGCAAAAAGATAACCAGCCTTCTGTAGAAAATGAACTGGATGTTTTATTATGCTGGATGGGCAACAAACCATTAATACCGGGTAACAAATATTTATTGCAGATCAACAGCCGTTTAACAAGAGCAGTAGTAAAAGAAATTGAGTACAAGCTGGATGTAAATACTTTATTAAAAGAACCGGCCCCCGAACAGGCCGCATTAAACGACATCGTTAAAGTAAAAATAAAAACTGCTTCACCTATACCTTTCGATTCGTATAAAAAGTTACGGGTAAACGGCGGCGCTATTTTAATTGATGAAACAAGTAATGTAACTGTAGGAGCTTGCATGATTCAATAGGCAGTAAGCAGAAGGCAAAAAAAAAGGCGTAAGGCACAAAGTATAGTGTGTTAAGAATTGGCAACAATTTTGGAAACGGTAAACAAAAAATCATAAATAATAAATCGAGCATAAGTAACCGAAGCAAATGAGTACAGCAACATTTATACAAGATCTTTATAACCAGCACCAGCAGGCAACTACGGCATTTCCTGATAAGGAAATGGCAAAGGAATTCATTGATGGGTTTTTTAAATTTTTGTTCATTCCGCAGAAGCAGAAAAAAATGTCGCAGTACGAATTGTCAAAAGAATTGGAATCTTATAAAAGCCATTTATCTGCGTTGGTATATGATGTAATTGGCGATGGAGAAAAAACGCAGGCAATAACAGATTCATTTTTTGATAAAGTTCCTGTTATTTATAACATCCTGTTAAATGATGCAGCAGCCGTGCTTGAATTTGATCCTGCTGCAAAATCAATTGAAGAAGTGCTGATGGCCTATCCCGGTTTTTTCGCAACGGCGGTTTATCGGTTTTCTCACCAGTTGGTGTTACAGGGCGTACACATTTTACCCAGGGTTTTTGCGGAATATGCTCATAGCAAAACCGGTATAGATATACATCCAGGAGCCACTATCGGGGAATCTTTTTTTATAGACCATGGTACCGGAATTGTAATTGGTGAAACTTGCGTTATTGGCAACAAGGTAAAAATTTACCAGGGTGTAACATTAGGTGCTTTAAGCGTAAATAAAGATTGTGCAGAAACCAAGCGCCACCCGACAATTGAAGATAATGTGATCATC
Organism: Ferruginibacter sp.; assembly: GCA_025359625.1. Lineage (GTDB taxonomy): Bacteria > Bacteroidota > Bacteroidia > Chitinophagales > Chitinophagaceae > Ferruginibacter. Next base: position 8,689 of record JANYFT010000209.1, on the reverse strand, counting down.
TATTCTGGCGCTACTATTTTAGGTGGTGCCACAGTAATTGGCAACGACAGTGTAATTGGCGGTAATGTTTGGCTTACCAATTCGGTATTACCTTTTTCAATTGTGTATCACAAAAGTGAAGTAAGCATCAGGGATAAAAACCCTTTACCGGAAGCGTTGAATTTTGTAATATAATTTTTTGTCCGGGCTAAGAAGCCCTGTGGTACATTGTTGCATCGCCCTCTTGTACCGCATACTATGGGGGAGCATAGAGCGGAGCAGAAATATTATCGAAGTGTAGCTGTAGCAATAAAGTAAAAAATCAATAAGGCAGTGTAAACAAACTTAAAACAATAAAAACCATAAAATGAAAGCAAATAATATTTTAGAAACTATTGGCAATACACCACATGTACGTCTTAATAAATTGTATGGCGATCAGCACGAAGTATGGATCAAATTAGAAAAATCAAATCCTGGTGCAAGCATTAAAGACCGTATTGCATTAGCTATGATAGAGGATGCAGAACAAAAAGGTTTATTAAATAAAGACAGTATAATAATAGAACCAACCAGTGGCAACACAGGTATTGGTTTGGCATTGGTAGCAGCAGTGAAAGGTTATAAAATAACATTGGTAATGCCCGAAAGCATGAGCATAGAACGCAGAAGGCTGATGGCTTTGTACGGCGCAGATTTTGTATTAACACCAAGAGAAAAAGGGATGAAGGGAGCAATTGAAAAAGCAACAGAACTAACAGCAGCAACACCCAACGCATGGATGCCACAGCAGTTTGACAATCCGGCAAACACCGCCATACACCGTAAGACAACTGCATTAGAAATATTAAATGATTTCCCTGAGGGATTAGATTATATTATAACAGGAGTGGGTACCGGCGGGCATATAACAGGTATTGCAGAAATATTAAAACAGCATTTTACAAACCTGAAAGTGTTTGCAGTGGAACCTGAGTTATCACCGGTATTAAGTGGTGGAGCACCTGGTCCACATCCCATACAAGGTATTGGAGGAGGGTTTGTGCCTTCCATTTTGAATGTAGCAATTTTGGATGGCATAATACAGGTAAGCAAAGATGAAGCATTCAGTTACACACAACGCCTTGCAAAAGAAGAAGGAATTTTAGCAGGCATTTCAACCGGAGCCTCATTGGCTGCTGTAGCTAAAAAATTAGCAGAAATACCGGCAGGAGCAAAAGTGCTCACTTTTAATTACGATACAGGGGAAAGATATTTATCTATAGAAGGATTGTTTTAAAGTAACCCGCTTATCTTCCGTGATGGAAGGAAATGGAGGAGATTAAGAGGATGATGCGACGAATTTCTGAACGGCCAACTTTACACTCTTTCTCCTTCAGGAGAAGGGTAGAGATGATGTAATGGAGGAGGTACCAACTTTAAAGAAATATTAACTCCTTAGAAGTAAAAGTGAAATTGACAACAGGTAAAACTTTTTCAAATTAATGAAGTCAAAATCCCCGCCGCGGCGGGGATGGGGGTAAATAAATGAACACAACACAACAACATACCGGCAAAGTAATACTAACAGGTGCAGGTTGCGGTGACCCCGAACTGATAACAGTGAAGGCTGCACGCTACCTGCAACAGGCAGATGTAGTGTTAACAGACAGGCTGGTAAGTAAAGAAATATTAGACCAGTATGTAAGCAAGAAAGCAACAATAATTTATGTAGGCAAACAATGCAGGCGGGGCTATAGTACACCGCAGCAAAGCATCAACGCCTATATTGTAGAATATGCATTGCAGGGCAAGCTGGTAGTGCGTTTAAAGGGAGGCGATGTATCTATCTTCTCCAATATTTTAGACGAACTGCAAACCGTGGTGAAGCACAATATACCTTACGAAATTGTGCCTGGCGTTACAGCAGCATTGGGAGCTTCGGCTTATGCTGGAATACCCTTAACTGGCAGGGGTTTATCCACCGCAGTAAGGCTGCTTACTTCTTATAAATCGGATATTGTAACGGATGAATACTGGAAAGATCTTTCGCAAACAACAGATACACTTGTTTTCTACATGTCGTCTGAAACACTGGATAATGTGGTGAAAAACCTGATAAAATATAATATTGATCCGCAAAAATTAATGGCGGTGATAGAGCAGGCAACCACACCTTTACAGAATGTACACATTACTTCTTTGTATGACTATGAAGTAAACTTTAAAGGCCGTTCGTTTGTTTCGCCTTCGCTGGTAATTATTGGCAAAGTGGTAGCCCTGCACGAAAAATATGCCTGGTTACCTAACAACGAAACAAGCGATCATTATTTTAAACCTGTTGATCCAAATACTAAACAAATAAATGCAGCAATACATGTTGGGCGATATTAAATTAAAACTTTTTTTAGACCTCCTCAATACTTCCGGTAAGGAAGAATTGATATGGATGAATGGCTACCTGAACGGGATAGTAAAAGCCCAGGGGAGTGCACCGGCAGAACCGGTTACAGTCAATGCGACTGTTAATAAAATCACCATTGTGTATGGTACAGAAACAGGCAATTCAAAAAGATTGGCTACCGAATTTGCGTCCAAAGCAAAACAGAATCACATACACGCTAAAGTGGTTGGAATGGACCAATACAGGTTAACCGATCTTGCTAAAGAAGAATATTTACTGGCCATTGTAAGCACTCACGGTGAAGGAGAGCCGCCCATTGCAGCAAAAAAATTCTACGATCATATTCACCAGAATGGCTTTAAGTTGGAGAAGCTGAAATACAGTGTGCTGGCTTTGGGCGATACGTCTTACCCTTTGTTTTGTAAAACAGGTGAGGAAGTAGATGAGCAGTTTAGCAAACTGGGGGGAAGTCGCATTGCTCCTATTCAGAAATGCGATGTGGAATATGAAGAGGAAGCCAATAGTTGGTTTAGCAATGTATTGAAAAATCTGGCCGATACAACATCAGCTGCACCTGTAACTATTCCTTTGCCGGTTGTGGCAAAAAAAACAGGAAAACAAATTTATACAGGTACGGTACTTACAAAAATAAATTTGAACGACCGTGGCTCCAATAAAGAAACCTGGCACATTGAAATAGCTGCTGAAGGATTGCAATACCAGTGTGGTGATTCTATCGGCATTGTCCCGGAAAATCCTACTTGCGTAGTGGAAGAAATTATTGCAGTGGCAAAAGTTGATGGAACAAAAGAACTGGTTTTTAAAAACGAAGAAGTAACCATCTATGACCTGTTAAAATACAAGATCAATATCATTTATTTAACCGAACGTTTGGTAAAACAATATGCTGAAATTACCGGTGAAGATATTCCGGCTACTAAAATGGATTTGCTGGATTTATTAAAGATTTATCCTGTAAAAGATGCGGCACAGTTTGAAACAATCGTCAGTAAGATGAATGCCATTTCCCCAAGATTATATACCATTGCTTCTTCGCCTGCAGCACATGAAGGAGAAGTGCATATCCTTGCAGTAAAAGATGAATACATTATCAATGATGAAAAGAAAGTTGGTTTATGCACCGGTTATTTAAGTGAGGTACAAATAAATACGGAGCAGAAATTTTTTATTCAAACCAATAAAAGGTTCAGGTTGCCTGCCGAAGACAAGGATATCATTATGGTGGGCCCGGGTACTGGTATTGCGGCCTTCCGTTCTTTTTTATCAGAAAGGGATGCTACTGGTGCCACTGGAAAAAACTGGTTGTTTTTTGGGGAGCAACATTTTGCTATCGACTTTTTATACCAGACAGAAATTCAAAATTGGTTTGAAACAGGCGTACTTACAAAAGTGAGCCTTGCCTTTTCGAGAGATCAGCATTTTAAATTGTATGTGCAACATAAAATGCTGCAGCATGCTGCCGAATTATACGAGTGGATCAATGGAGGTGCTTCGTTTTTTATCTGCGGTAAAAAAGATCCGATGAGCGTTGATGTTGAAAATACGTTGCTGGAAATTATTCAACAACAAGCAAATAAATCGTTGGATGAAGCAAAGAAATATTTGGAACTGATGGAGGAAGAGGGCCGCTATGAAAAGGATGTGTACTAAATGCAGGAACAGGCGGGGCATTTTCCTAATGGTATCACTTGAAACGCAGGCACTGATAATTGAAGGCGTTCCACACAGGTATGCGGTACAAGAGTGCGACGCAACAATGCTGCTACAAAACAAATGCCCGGACAAAAAAAATCAGCACCAAATTGATTTTATTAAATATCCGGAAAAGAAAAATTAGTTTAAAAAATCTCATAATTTTTTAAGTGAGAGGTTTCAAATAATAACCATGTCAGACAAAAATAATTTATCCGCAATTGAAAGGATCAAAACAGCCAGTGATGGATTGAGAGGTTCTATACAACAAAGTTTACACGATGAAATTACTGGAGCCATCCGGGAAGATGACACGGCGGTAATAAAATTTCACGGCATGTACCAGCAGGATGACCGTGACAGGAGAGAAGAACGTGCAGAAAAAAAACTGGATCGCCTGTACACATTTATGATTCGCCTGCGCTTGCCCGGCGGTTTTATCAGTGCCAAAAAATGGATTGCTGCAAATGAAATTGCTGGTGAAAATAGTACAGGTGTTATTAAAATTACAACCCGGCAAACCATACAATTGCATGGTTTGATAAAATCAAAAATACGGCCTACCATACAATCTTTTAGCCAGGCTGGTCTTGACTCTATCGCTACCTGCGGTGATATTAACCGCAATGTAAGTTGTACTTCTCATCCGGGAGAATCGCCTATACATGCACAGGTGTTTGCCTATGCAGATAAGATCAGCGAATTGCTGATACCTAAAACAAAAGCCTATTACGAAATATGGTTGGATGATGAAAAGATAGCTGATAAAAAAGACGTGTCCGCCGTGGCGGAAGAAATTGACCCCTTGTACCAGGACAGGTATTTACCCCGGAAATTTAAAATTGGTATTGCCATTCCACCAAACAATGATGTGGATATTTTTACCAATGATCTTGGACTGATTGCCATTATTGAAAATAATGAATTGAAAGGTTTCAATATTGCTATTGGCGGAGGTTTGTCTACCACTCACGGTAGCACACAAACCTATGCAAGACTGGGTACGGTAATAGGTTTTACAGATACGGAAGAAAAAGTGTTGAAGACGATTTATGAAGTGCTCACTGTGCAAAGAGATTATGGAAACCGCAGTGACAGAAAGTTGGCCAGGTTAAAATACACACTTGATAATATGGGTGTTGATGCTTACCGAAAGGAAGTGGAAAAACGCACTGGTTTTGAATTAGAGCCTGCAAGACCTTATGAGTTTACCCAACGTAGTGATCGTTACGGTTGGCTACAAAATGAACAAGGGCTTTGGTATTATACTTTGTTTGTAGAAAATGGCCGGGTGCTGGATGATGAAAAAGTTGCCTTAAAAACAGCATTGCTCGAAGTGGCTAAAACAGGCAAGTGCAATTTCCTTTTCACCTCTAATCAAAATATGATCATTAGTGATGTGGCAGATAACGACAAAGCTGTGGTGGATGAAATATTGGAACGTTTTAAAATTATTGAACATACAGAAGCTGCCAGTCACCTGCGCAAAAATTCAATTGCCTGTGTGGCATTGCCAACCTGCCCATTGGCATTGGCAGAAGCCCAACGTTATATGCCTTCACTGATTTCTAAAATAGAACCATTAATTGCTAAGTACCAGTTGCAAAATGAAGATATTATTATGCGGATGACAGGATGCCCCAACGGCTGTGCAAGACCCTATGCTGCGGAGATAGGTTTTGTGGGCACTGCACCCGGCAAATACAACCTTCACATTGGCGGCGATAATGAAGGCGAGCGCTTAAATACTTTGTATAAAGAAAGTTTGGATGAAGCTGGAATTCTTACTGAACTGGATAACTTGTTCGCCACTTTTAAAAATGAAAGAAATGCGAAGGAAAGCTTCGGGGATTTTTCTTTCAGAAAATATGTGAAAGGTGCACTTTAAAATATACTTAACAAGTAGCTTTTATAGATAGCTTAAAAAGCATTTATGGTTTACCTCAAATCATGAATGCTTTTTTGTTAAGCCGGTTTTGTTTTTATGCATCATTGGTTAAAAGTTCCAATGCATTCTCATTTAAAATAGTGATTTTTTTTCCTTCAACGGCAATAATATTTTGCTCAATCAGGTCCGTTATTATCCTAAAAACAGTTTCATAAGTAGTGCCAGTATAAGAAGCAAAGTCCTGCCGGCTTAATAAAAGATCAATATGCCCGTCGGGTTTCGTACCGAATTTACTTTGCAATAAAAGTAAAGCTTTTGCTACACGCCCTTTAACACTCATGTGTGCCAGGTTACGCATTTTACGTTCAGACTGTTTTAACTCTTCTGCAAAAAACAACATTAACCAGTGCATAAATTCATAGTTAATTTTTAAAGAAGATATAAAGAAATCCAGGGGTATAAAACAGGCAGTAGTATTTTCCAATGCGGTACCAGAAACGGGATATATACTGTCTGTGCCCAGGGCCCTGTGGCCAACAATATCTCCATTTTTTGCGAAACGCACGATCAGTTCTTTTTGCCCCCATTGTTTATGTACTTTTACAACACCGCTATGCACAAAATACATTCCGGTCATTTCCTCTCCTTCCTTAAAAAGAATCCCTCCTTTTTTAATTGATACCATTTCCCTGATATTACTGATTGCCGGTAGCCATTCTGGTATACACAACTGGCAAAAGAAACAACTCTTTAAATCGCAATCCTTATTATTTCTTTTCATGTAAATAAATGCATTATATCAACAATTATAAGCCACTAAATTAAGAAACTGTATTTGAAGCAATCTTGAATTTAAAAACGAACAGTTAGTTATAAAGATCAATATAAACCGTTTAGATAATATTATGTTTATAAATATATAAATATAAAATAACATATAATTTGTTTATTGAGCTAAACCACGTATTTTTATGATATAAATCATGGAATTATAATTTTCACATGCCAATATGTTTAATAATTATTAGATAGATTTATATTTAATACGATGTCTTGCTATAATTTTTCAACCTTGTAAACCAGGATATATGAAAATTATAGTTGTAGGAAATGGAATGGTAAGTTACAAGTTTTGTGAAAAACTGGTAGCAAAATCTGATAGTACCTCTTTTGAGATTATTATTTTTGGAGAAGAAATCCGTCCTGCTTATGATCGGGTTCACCTGAGTGAATTTTTTTCCGGCAAGTCAGCCGATGATCTTTTGATGGCACCTGCTACCTGGTATGCCGAAAATAATATTGTACTTCACACGGGAGATCCCGTTCAGCAAATAGACCGTTCTAACAAAACGGTTCACTCCTTTAAAGGTATTACCGAAATATACGATGTACTGATCCTGGCAACTGGCTCTTCCGCCTTTGTACCTCCAATACCGGGTGTTGAAAAAGATGGCGTGTTTATTTACCGCACCATCGAAGACCTGGAGATGATGACAGCCTATGCTAAAAAAGCAAAAACCGGTGCCGTAATTGGCGGGGGCCTATTAGGCCTTGAAGCTGCTAAAGCAATGATTGATCTTGGCATTACAGATACCCACGTAATAGAATTTGCTCCACGTTTAATGCCCCGTCAGATAGATGAAGCTGGCTCCAATATTTTAAAAGCAAAATTGCAAACCCTCGGTTTAAAAATTCATACCAGTAAAAATACCGCTGAAATTTTAGGGAATGGTTGTATCAGCGGTATGTTGTTTTCTGATGATACAAAAATTGAAGTAGATATGCTGGTTATTTCTGCCGGCATAAAGCCACGGGATGAACTGGCGAAATTGAGCGGTCTTGAAGTAGGTACCCGTGGTGGCATTGTTGTGAACAATAAATTACAAACAACCGATCCTTCTATTTATGCCATTGGCGAATGTTCTTTGTTTGAAGGCATGGTGTACGGCCTGGTAGCCCCAGGTTACGAAATGGCAGATGTGGTGGCCAGTAATTTAACCAATGGTCATAAAGTATTCAGTGCTTATGATATGAGCACCAAACTAAAATTGATTGGTGTGGATGTGGCTAGTTTTGGCGATCCGTTTGTGGCTGGTGAAAATTGCCGCAGCGTGGTTTTTGAGGATACCATGAAAGGTATTTATAAACGCATCAATATTTCCAGCGATGGTAAGCAATTACTGGGCGGCATTTTAATTGGTGATGCAGAGCAATATAATATGTTATTGCAGACGGCTAAAAATAAAGTGGTACTTCCTCCAAATCCGGAAGATGTTATTTTAGGATCGAGGGGTGGTGAAAGTGATGGTGGTGCAGGGGTATTAAGCCTGCCGGATGAAGCACTGGTTTGCAGTTGCGAAAGTGTTACGAAGGGAATGATTTGCACTGCAGTAACTGAAGGTGGCTGCGAAACCATTGATGCCATAAAAAAATGTAATAAAGCCGGAACCGGCTGTGGTGGTTGTGTACCGATGGTGAAAGACCTGATGCTCCATACCATGAAGGCCCAGGGGAAATATGTTCGCAATGTGTTGTGTGAGCACTTTAATTATAGCCGGCAGGAATTATACGACCTTGTAAAAATACATGAATTAAAAACTTATGATGAAGTATTGGATAAATTAGGTTCGGGTGATGGTTGCGAATTATGCAAGCCTCCAGTATCTTCTATCCTGGCTAGTTTGTGGGGCGAAATGATTCTTAAAAAAGGCAACGACACCGCACAG
>JANYFT010000126.1 GCA_025359625.1 Ferruginibacter sp. | reverse complement strand
CAAACCATTTACGGGTAAAATTGGCTGCATCATCTTTGTGAAAAGACTCGTGCATAAACCCAGTGCCTCCATGTGTTTTGCGCAGCATCTCTATACATAACTTTATTTCATTATCATCTTTACTGGTCAATCCACGCATGATGATGCTCAAAGGCCATATCATATCCATGCCTGCATGCGGACCGCCGATACCTTCTGCTGCCTTACCTTTAAAGAAAAATGGATTGTTGGTGGAGAGTAACATTTTACGGGTATTGATGTAAACAGGATCTGTATTTTTTACTGCATTCAAATATGGCAATGATAACAGGCTTGGCACATTGGCATCATCCATCAAATTGTAGCTGCCAAAACCGTTTACTTCGTAGGCATACACTTTGCCATATTGGGGATGATTGATAATGGCATGTTGCTGCAATGCTTTTTCCACTTCGTTTGCAAGGGCAGTTAACTGAGCAGCCAGGGCATCATCCTTTGCAATTTGTTTTACCATAGTGGCTGCTTCTTTTAAGCTAACAACTGCAAAAAAGTTTGATGGTACCAGGAAAGGAAATATGGTTGCATCATCACTTGGTCGAAACATGGAGCAGATTAACCCAACTGGTTTTACAGGATATCCATATCCACCCAAGGGAACTCCATCGGTAGCCCATGCGGTGGTGCGCTGAAATGTGTAAGGGCCTTTACCTGTTTTACGCTGCTGGTCTTTAAAAGTTTTTAAGGTTGATTTTATTGCCTCTTTCCATTGTGCATCAAATGGCGTAGTATCGTTTGTTAATTTCCAGTAATTATATGCCAGGCGAATGGGATAACATAAAGAGTCGATCTCCCATTTACGTTCATGTGTTCCGGGCTGCATGGTGGTTAGGTCACTTTTCCATTCGCTTACCTTATTTTCATCTTTATAAAAAGCATTGGCGTAGGGATCTTTTAAAATACATTTTACCTGCCTGTTGATAACGCCGGTAACTAATTGCTGCAGTTCCTTATCTTTTTTTATCAGCAATAAATAGGGCCACACCTGCGCCGTGCTATCCCTCATCCACATGGCATCAATATCGCCTGTTATCACGTAAGTATCTGGCTTGCCATTTACCATTTCAAAATCAACGGTCGTATCAATGGTATTGGGAAAACAATTTTCGAACAGCCATCCAAGCTCCTTACTTTTTACTTTTGATTGGAACTCAACAATGGCAGCTTCCACCGCTTTGCTTTGAAATTTCCTTTTATCAAGTGGCACACGAACTACAGGAAAGGATGCTGTTCCCTGGGCAAAAGAAACATCTTTAAGTAATAAGCCTGCACTCAGTAAACTGGCATTTTTAATAAATTCATTTCTATTCATGGTAGCAATTTTATTTTTTATTTTCATTAAACAGATAGCCCTGTTAAAGGTGATGCTACATATTCTTTGTCAGGTTATCATCCATCATAAATTCCTGTACATCCCTGCCCTGCCTGGTACCTTTAAAAACTGCACCCACCAATCTATCTGTTACAGGCAGAAAAAATAATGCCTGGCTTCAATCTTTATAACCGCAAAGATTATTTCAAAATCAGCATCCAATAGCTCATTAGCCCAGTCACGGCTAACGGTACAAATTCTCCATGCAAAAAGAACTGTTGAATGCAACGGGCCTATTATCGGCAGTGCTGGTAGTTTTATCGAATAGAATCTCTTTCAGGGTTTTTAAAAAACACTTCTCCAATTAAAAGCTTACCATCACCTACTACTTTTAAAAGCAATTTACATAAAACATGTAAAACAATAACGGAATTACATTTTACTTGCTGGAAAAGTTCAGCAGGCTTAGATTTTTGCACCAAAAGTTGTAAGCCTTTTTTCCTCTATTTCAGCAGTGTTAGCATTTACGATTCTACATCAATTTCTTTATTGGCATTGGTCCCAATTAATCATTCTAACAATCATCATACTACTGTTTAAAATCATAAAATTCTTCGTTGCACACCAGGCATTTAACATCAGGCAATGGGCATTTATAAAAAAGCTACCCCAAAATGGGGCAGCCGGTAATTCATGTGTGGATGTTGTTAATGTGATTGTACTATTACTTTAATCATGGTTATTTTTTTATCCGGTGCCGTTACTTCCAGTTGATAAATGCCCGAAAGCAGTTTATTATTTGGTTGGATACTTTCTGTTGCTGTTCCTTCAAGGTGACCAATCCAATTGGTACCTATTACCTGCCCAAGATTATTTATCAGCCTTACCGCATAAACACCTTTTGGCATACTGTTCATTTGCAGATGAATGGTGTTTTGGGTTACCGGATTAGGGAATACATAAATGGCTGGCGTGCTCTTATTGATCGTCACTTTTACAATATTGCTATAGCCAATTACATTGTTATTGCTCTTGCTCCGGATGCGATAATAGTAATCACCTAATGCAGGTGAAACATCTAACCAGTTATAACCGACAGCCGTTGCGCTATTGCCAGAGGAAGCCATGGCAGCCACTTTGGTAAAATTAATACCGTTGGTGGAACGCTCAATATCATATTCCTTGATGTTTTGCTCGTTGGGAACATTCCATTCTACAGCTATGTCGCTGTAAAGCACGGCTGCTGCCAAACTGGTGTAAACTATCGAAGGTTTAAATACTATTTTAAAACGATCGGCTGCTGCAGAAGCTGTATTGTCAGTCACTTCAAAATCAACCTTTGTGGTTCCGGTCCTATTAATAGGTGTAGACTTGTTAAGGAATTTATCTTCAACAAAGCCAGCCAGGTTTTCCTGCCCCAGGTCAGCAGCTACAAATTCAAACTGGTATTTTAATGCCTGGCCCTTGTAAATTTATAAAAGATAGTATCGTCTTTATTAAGCGGTGGCCTTCTGTTTACTGCCAGCGATGTAGTACCATTTAATATACCTAACGTTTCATTTACATTGCCAAATTTTAAAGCATCCTGCAAATCTATTTCCGCATGAAAGTCATCCGAAAACTCGGCTAAATTACCATCGACAATTTTTGTAGTCCGGTCATTATGGAGCTCATACAAATTCGTTCTTAATGATTGAACCTGGTTTTTTGGGATCATAGGCCTGAACATGTTCAGGTTATTTGAATTAGATTTATTAGGTTCATTAAAACTCAGCGAAGCAGCAATTCCTATATTTGATTTCTGTACAAAAAACGCTTCGCTCGACTGAATAAAATTGTTTGGCTGTCCGCCACTATTGTTTGGTGTTCCTGTGTAAGTACCAGTTCCAAGCAAATCTTCCATAACTACATAAGCACCCACCAAATTAAGATGTGGGTCCCAAACATAAAAACGCCTCGTCAGGTTTGTAGCAGTTAATTTATTAAAATCAACAGGAGAAGCATACGGATTTCCTATTAATATAAATTCACCATCTGCAACATTACCTTTCATTAAAATAAAATTCAGGAAAAGATTTCCGTAAAAACCAAAATGGACAAACGAGACCATTTTTCGGTTTGTCCATTTTGGTGCCCAGAACAGGATTCGAACCTGCACATCCTTTCGAACGCTGCCACCTGAAGGCAGTGCGTCTACCAATTTCGCCATCTGGGCCTTTTGTCAGGGTTGCAAATATATACGACTAAACTGAAACATTAAAATCTCTTAATGCATCATTTAAACTGGTTTTTAAATCGGTGGAGGGTTTGCGTTGCCCAATGATCAATGCACAACCAACACCATATTCACCTGCTGGGAATTTCTTGTTGTACGTACCCGGTATCACCACACTCCTGGCCGGCACAACACCTTTCGTTTCTACTGGTTGGCTGCCACTTACATCAATTATTTTTGTTGACATGGTTAATACAACATTGGCACCCAGTACCGCTTCTTTTTCAACCCTTACCCCTTCTACCACAATGCAGCGGCTGCCAATAAAACAACCATCTTCAATTATTACCGGTGCTGCCTGCAAAGGTTCCAGCACACCGCCAATACCCACGCCACCACTCAGGTGTACGCCTTTGCCTATCTGTGCACAGCTCCCCACTGTAGCCCAGGTATCTACCATGGTTCCTTCATCTACATAGGCACCGATATTTACATAGCTGGGCATCAGCACTACATTTTTTGCAAGATAGGCACCATATCTTGCTACTGCATGCGGAACAGCTCTAACTCCCAGTGCCGCATACCCGCTTTTTAATTTCATCTTATCGTAAAACTCAAATGGAGGCAATGTAAATGTTTGCATTTGCTGTATGGCAAAGTACATAAGTATTCCCTGCTTAACCCATTCGTTCACCACCCATCCCTGTTCTGTTGGTGCCGCTGTTCTTAATCTGCCTTTATCTACTTCTTCAATTACCAGTCTAACTGCATCGGCATAACACTCTTCCTTCAACAGTTCCCTGTTTGCCCATGCTGTCTGTATTAATTCCTGTAATTCCATTTTATAATTTATTTATTTTTTAAAGATAAAATATGGTGCTGATTAGCATATACCCTGCCTTCTTTTATTGGTGAGGGAGGCGCAAGATACTAAAAGAATAAAAGAACGATTTGGATTTTTAGGAATTTGCCTCTTATCAACTCGTGGTGCTTCTTAGTCTTACAATGGTTTGATATATCTTGCATTTATATTTACAAGAAGTACAAGAATATGAACATTGGCTACGATGGTAAAAGGGCTTTCCAAAACAAAACCGGGTTGGGCAATTATATCCGTTCCCTAATGGCTATTTTAAGCCAGCATTACCCCCGGCATCAGTACACTTTATTTGCTCCTAAAGAAACTGATTTATTTGATGTAACTGCGTTTAATAATGTAAAGGCGCTGTTTCCTAAAACCTTTGCAGGCAAACATTTTCCGGGATGGTGGCGCAGGCATGGCATGGTTAAAGCCATTGCCAATGAAGGATTGGATATTTATCATGGCGTAAGTAATGAGTTGCCTTTGCACATTGAAAGAACAGGTATAAAAACAGTAGTAACGGTACATGATATTATTTTTGAGCGCTTTCCTGCAACCTACAATTTTGATGAACGCTATGTACACCGCTGGAAGATAAAGCAAGCCTGTAAAGCGGCCGATGCAGTAATTGCCATCAGCAAACAAACAAAAGATGACCTTATTAATTTTTATAAGATACCGCAAGATAAAATCTTTATCAGTTACCAAAGCTGTAACCCTATCTTTCAACAAACCATCAGCAGCGAATATAAGGCCGTCGTAAAAAAAAGATACCATCTGCCTGATACTTATTTTTTGTTTGTTAGTTCTATTGCTCCTAGAAAAAACCTGGTTGCAATTTGTAAAGCCATGGCTTTGCTTAAAGATAAAATGGACATTCCATTGGTGGTGATTGGCAATGGCAAAAAAGAAAAGGAGGAAGTTAAAAAATTAATGCACCACAATGGTATTGCCAACAGGTTGATATTGTTAAATGAAATGCCGGTATCAAAAGAAACTGCTTTTACAACAGCGGCTGATTTTCCCGCTATTTACCAGCAGGCACTTGCATTGATTTATCCATCAATTTTTGAAGGCTTTGGTGCACCCTTGCTAGAAGCATTGTGGAGTGGGCTTCCTGTCATCAGCAGCAATACCAGCAGCCTGCCTGAAGTGGCTGGCGATGCTGCTTTATATTTTAATCCGAATGATTATGAACTGCTTGCCCGGC
>JANYFT010000156.1 GCA_025359625.1 Ferruginibacter sp. | reverse complement strand
CATCAGCATACCATGTTTTTAATTCCGCCGCTTTTAATGTATTGAATGAAGCAAGGTGCGAACAACTTCTTTTTCTAATTTTTAAAGACACCAAAAACAGGCTTGGTTTAATTGCCGGTGTAAAAAACAATGAATTGTATAGTCCTTTTTCTGCTCCGTTTGGAGGCTTTTCGTTTGTAAAGGAGGATGTTACTATTTCACAGATAGAAGCCAGTGTTGACCTGCTCATCGGCTATGCTGCGGATAAAGGGTTTAGCCATATCCATTATACAATGCCCCCACTTTTTTACAACGAATTATTTAATAGCAAACTGCTAAATATCCTGCACCGTAAAAATTTTCAGTTGACAACTATTGACCTCAATTATCAATTTGAGCTTCAGAAATTAACGGATGACTATGAAATGACTATCTGGCACAATGCACGTAAGAATTTAAGGATATCATTTAAACAGGGATTTGATTTTATCAAATGCGAATCGGAAGAAACAAGGTCAGCGGCATACGGGGTAATCAAAGAAAACAGGAGCAGAAAAGGTTATCCCTTAAAAATGACTTATGAGCAGATAAAAAAAACTGCTGAAATTATAAAAGCCGATTTTTTTTTACTTAAAAAAGAAGCCGAAAATATTGCGGCAGCGCTGATTTTTCATGTGGCGCCTGCTATTGTTCAGGTAATATATTGGGGCGATATACCCGATTTTGCCCACTATAAACCAATGAATTTTTTAGCCTACCAGGTATTCAGCTATTATAAAATGCAGGGCTTTAAATTTGTAGACATTGGACCTTCCACTGAAAATGGCATTCCAAATTACGGGCTTTGTGAGTTTAAAGAAAGTATTGGTTGTGATATAACGCCCAAGTTTTCGTTTATCAAATCAATTGCATAATGTTTGTATTGAGTCCAGATACTTACCTGATGCCCTCTTACCGGATCAGCCCTTTTCAAACTAAGGATATTCACACCAACAATACATTTACGGATAGTGATGCAATTGATAACTATTTCAATGAACGATTTAAAGAAAGGGAATACCATTATGTAGCCGATGGAAGAAAGGCCATTAATATAGCATTGCAGCAATACCATTTGCAAAAAGATGATGTGGTAACCATCTTTACCAGTTCTGGTAATTTTTATATCAGCAGTTGTGTAACCAGCGAAATTGAAAAGTTTTGTAAATGGTCAAGACAAATAGAAGTGAACACAAAGTTGATTTTTGTGAACCATGAATTTGGCTATCCATACAAACAAACCGATGAGCTAAAAAAATATAAGCTGCCCATTATTGAAGACTGTTGTCATAGTTTTTTTACAACAGATGTGCAGCATACAATTGGCGGCACCGGCGATTTTGTGATCTATAGTTTTCCTAAAATGTTTCCCATTCAGATTGGCGGGTTATTGGTAACAAAAAAATCATTGATACATTCCGATGTTGAAAAACTACCGGCGAAAAAATTACGCTACATAAAAAATGTATTATCGTATTACATCGGTCAGAAAGATGCTATCATCCATAAGCGTATTGAAAATTACAACTATCTCAAAAGCAAATTAAACGCGTTAGGTTTTCAGGAGCGTTTTAAACTGGAAGCTGGGGTGGTGCCGGGTGTTTTTATGTTTGCCATACAAAGCGAAGTTGCCGACCTCCCTCTATTAAAAACTTACCTGTATGCCCAAGGCATACAATGCAGTGTTTTTTATGGGGAGCGTTCTTTTTTTATTCCGGTTCATCAAAACCTCGTTAAACCCGACCTTGATTATTTTATCGAAGTAATTTCCTCTTATCCCAAATAAAATACAAATGAAATTATCAAATATTCAACTGGGTCAAAATGTTGAAATTGACCCATCAACATCCGTTAACAATGTATTAATTAAGGATAACGTACGAATTGCTAAAAGGTGCAGTATTTTTGGAGGCCCCGATAATATACTTGAAATAGGGGAGAACAGTTATGTAGGTATGAATACCATCATCAATGGTTTTGTGAAAAAAATTATCATAGGCTCAAATGTCAGCATTGCTCAAAGCGTAAGCATTATTTGCGATTCAGGGCCCAATGCTTCACCACAGCTTCAACGCTTATTTCCGCTGGAGAAGGGAACGATCAAAATAGGCAATCATTGTTGGATAGGGGCGTTCTGTATGATTATGCCAGGTGTGGAATTGGGTGAATTTTGCATTGTAGCAGCTAACAGTTTTGTAAAAAAATCTTTTCCAGCTTACTCCATTATTGGTGGTACGCCTGCCAAACTAATCAGAAAAATGACTGAAGCAGAAATAAAAAAATTGCTGGCCAATGATTAAGTTTCTTGACTTAAAAGCCATCAACAATTCTTTTGAACCAGAGCTGTCGCAGGCTATTCAAAAAGTAGTTA
>JANYFT010000144.1 GCA_025359625.1 Ferruginibacter sp. | reverse complement strand
GTGGCACAGGGTTGTACGTAAAAACATTTGCAAATGGCATTGATGAAGTTCCTTTTATAAAGCCAGCAATAAGGGAAAAAATCATTGCTGATTATGAATGGGAAGGGCTGGAATGGCTGCAAAAAGAAGTGAAAAAAAATGACGTTTTATATTTTGAAAAAGGAGAAATAAAAAATCCACAGCGGCTAATGAGGGCATTGGAAGTTAAATTATCTACCGGCAAATCCATTATAGAATTTCAAACACAGCAAAAGCGTAACAGGGATTTTAATATCATAAAAATTGGCCTTGAAATGCCAAGGGAAGAACTTAATAAAAAAATCAACAGCAGGGTAGATACCATGATGAAAAATGGTTTGCTAAACGAAGTAAAAACCCTGGTGCCTTACAAACAATTGAATGCCTTACAGACGGTTGGCTACCGGGAATTATTCGGACATTTAATTGGTGACCTTTCTTTGGTGGATGCAACGGAAGCCATTAAAATAAATACACGCCAGTATGCAAAAAGGCAAATGACCTGGTTTAAAAAAGACGAAGAAACTGTTTGGTGCCCACCCGGTTTTAGCGAAGTGATTGATGAAATAAAAAAAATCGGATGGATGGCGGGCAATTCAAAATAACTTAATAATGGTTCTGGCACAAAAGTAGTTATCATTATGCTTGCCATTTGGCTTAGCCCCGATGTTCGACTAAGAACAGAAAGGGATTGCTGAAGTTATCGGGTTTGAAAATAAGCCACTCCTTGAAGATATGATACAACTGGTAATAAAAATCTCTTTCTGACGTTGTTTACATCCGCCAGTGAGTAAAAAAATATTAGTGATTAAAAATTTTACACTTTTAGGTGTAGCTGCGGCAATTCTCAAAAAAATAAATTGTGGGTACAGTTTGCTTAATCAGGATTATTAAAAATGACCTGCAAAGCAGGGGTAAAAATCAGCAGGTTTGTATGTTATATACCTTTAAAATTTAAACCCAACACTTGCCACAATATTTCCACGCTGGTTTTTTATATTAGCAAATGTGTTGTCCTTATCCTGCAACCTGTAAGGAAAATTTACATCTTTGGTAAAAGCATGAACGTAGGTAAGGTCAATAAAAAAACCCTTGTTACGATAACCTAAGCCCCCACTTAACAACATTTTATTGGCTTTTAATACGGCTTCTTTATATGGGTTTGTATAGTATGCAAAGCCAAGCCTGGCCATTATTACATTAAATTTTAGTTCGCCACCAACACGAAAATTAAATGCACCTTTGTACTGATCTCTTATAACCTGGTTCAGTGATTTATAATAATCTTTTTCCCCGGCCTCGGGGTTTTGATTGGCACTGTAAAAAGAAGAAGCACTATGCCGTACATACTCAATATCTGCGGTAACAAAACCTTTTTGTTTTTTTACATTTTCTATTTCTCTAAAAACATAACTACCACTCACCATAACTTTCCAGGGAGTAAGTAAGGAGTAATTACTTTCGCCGGGACTGCCTTTTGTAAATACGTTAGAAGATACGTTTCTTACCCCTTTATAGTTCTCAGAATTTACTTCCAGATCAATATTCCGCTTATCTTTTACGGTAAACATATAGCTTGGAGAATGTACTGCAAATCCTAATCGTATGTATTCAGTAGGTTTAAATATTATTCCAAATTTAGCATTTAAACCAACCCCTTTAGTAGAAAAATTATCGATATAATTAAAGTAACTAAAATTATTATTTACATCTGCAGATGTATCGCTTTCCCTGAAAGTTGTAGTGCTGTGGTAATTTACAATGGGTATCCCAATGCCGCCACCTATCATCAGTTTATCATTTTTGTTCATTGCATAGCCAAGGGCTATTTCGTAAAGCCCACCTTTAGTTTCAATAGTATTTTGTTGAAAAAGTGCCTTTCCGCTTGCCAGCACAAATTCGGGCATTGCTTTAACATTATTACCGCTAAAAGTATCTACCAGGTAAGTGTACAAAGCAGGAGAAGCACCATAGGCATATTGCGGATCATTCAATACATCTTCAACAGAGCCCTTGTTTAAACCCTGTATTACCTGTTCTGCAAATTGTTCGCTATAAGAACTATAATTATTGTAACCCGAATATTGTATCCTGTTATTGTAATTGGCCGTTTGTGTTACGGCAAGGCTAATAGCCTGACTGTTATTAGGCTTATACCTGTTAGAAGCGCCATATACAATGCCAATGGGGCCGGTAAGGGTAAAATTACTTTTATTGCTTTTTAATTTTGTATCCCTAAAATTAGTATTGTTGTTATTAAAATAAAAGCCAGGTGTAATAACAAATTCCCCGGTTTTATAATTGCCTAAACCTGCAGGGTTTACAAAATTGGCATTAATATCCCCACCTAATGAACCCATTGCCCCGCCAATAGCAAGGTTCCGGGCAGTACCATTTTGCGGAAAGAATGAATAGCGCAAAACATTCTCAGGAACCTGGGCATAAATAGTTGAAGCAATTAATAAAATGGGTAATAATAAATATTTTTTCATGGCATAATTATTTAAGCATGACGGCTTTTAAGCCATCATATTATTTAAAACAGAAGACGCAGTGTGCATTTCTTTAATTAGGTCTTGTAACTCTGCTCCCCGAAGAACCTGATGAACTGCTGCCTGAAGAAGAGGAATTGGTACTGCTAGCAGGTGGAGGGGTGTATGTTCTTTCAGTAGTTTTATTTGATGTGTTATTGTTGTTATTATTAGTAGATGGAGTAAATACTTTATTCAAAATATTTCCTAAACCGCTGCTTCTGCCGGTAGGATTTGTGGTGGGCCTTACTGAAGGTATAGACATTAACGGGCCATTGGTGTTATTATAATGATGTGTATAGCCATTTAAATTTGTCATTCTTGGCGTTGAATTTTTTATATGGCCTACAGGAGTAACGTACACCGGATAGGCATTGTAATAAGGATTGTAATAATAATCGTTATAATAAGAGTGGTTGTAATCATAATTGTAATAATTGCTGCTGTAATTATTACCATAATAGGCATGCTTGTCATAAAAAGTATAAGGACTGTAGCCGTAATCATTATTTAAATACCTGTACCTGTAATCGGTTATACCCATCCGGATAGCCCTATCTTCACTGTTATAGTAATTTGCGTGTTCCTGCTTTGCCTCGTCCCTATTTTCCTGCTGCCCTTCCTGATAAATTCGGGCAGGAGAATAATAGACATCGTCAGGAGTTTGTCCTGTTTTATACATGGTAGAGCAGCTACTAAATGCAACTACCGAAACAGCTAAAAGTAAAAGTTTCGTTTTCATGATAATTTGTTTAAAATTATTGTTAAGTGAAGTTACTATTTTTGTGACGTTTTATACAAGATTGTTATTTGCTTTTAAAACTTGTTACCATAAAGTTAGTGCAAGGATTGAGCAGTTTCTTGTTAAACATGTGCTAAAAACTAATGCTTGTTAGCACGATTACAGGAGTTTAAAATGCTATAAATGAATTGCTTTAAGATCTTATCTGCAATTACAAAAAGAAATATTAAATACTAAACATTATAATGAGCAAAGAAATTACAAGCAGGGCAGATGATTATTCCCAATGGTATAATGACCTAATCATTAAAGGAGGGCTGGCAGATTACAGTGCTGTGAGAGGTTGTATGGTTATTAAACCTTACGGTTATGCAATATGGGAAAATATGCGGGACCAGTTAGATAAAATGTTTAAAGAAACCGGCCACGAAAATGCCTACTTTCCTTTATTTGTTCCTAAAAGTTTATTTGAAGCGGAAGAAAAGAATGCCGAAGGATTTGCAAAAGAATGTGCCATTGTTACCCATTACCGCTTAAAGGCCGATCCGGATAATAAAGGGAAATTGATAGTAGATCCTGAAGCAAAGTTGGAGGAAGAACTGGTAGTAAGGCCAACCAGCGAAGCTATCATTTGGAATACTTACAAGGGTTGGATACAATCTTACCGGGATCTTCCTTTACTTATAAACCAATGGGCCAATGTGGTTCGCTGGGAAATGCGGACAAGGCTATTTTTACGCACTGCAGAATTTTTATGGCAGGAAGGGCACACCGCCCATGCCACCCGGCTGGAAGCTATAGATGAAACGGTACAAATGCTGAATGTATATGCCACGTTTGCAGAAACCTTTATGGCCATGCCGGTAATTAAAGGAGTTAAATCTGCCAACGAACGTTTTGCCGGGGCAGAAGATACTTATTGCATAGAAGCGCTGATGCAGGATGGTAAAGCATTGCAAGCTGGTACATCTCATTTTCTGGGCCAGAATTTTGCCAAAGCCTTTGACGTAAAATTTACTGATAAGGAAAATAAACTAGATTATGTATGGGCTACCAGTTGGGGTGTAAGCACACGCCTTATTGGTGCATTAGTAATGGCACATAGTGATGACCAGGGATTAGTATTGCCACCCAAATTAGCGCCCATACAAGTGGTGATTGTGCCAATTTTTAAGGGAGAAGAACAAAAACAATTGATTGACGAAAAAGTAAAAGTTTTGCAGCAACAATTAAAGGCTGCCGGCATTAAAGTTAAATATGATGACAATGATAATAACAGGCCGGGCTGGAAGTTTGCAGAATATGAAATGAAGGGGGTACCAGTGCGAATAGCCATTGGTGCAAGGGATATTGCCAGCAATGTTGTTGAAGTTGCCCGCAGGGATACAAAAGAAAAAATGAGCATGAGCATTGATGGCCTGGCGGAAAATATCATACAATTGTTAAGCGATATTCAAACATCCATTTTCAATAAAGCAAAAACGTTTAGAGATGCACATATAACTAACGCAGATAGCTGGGATGAGTTTATACAATTACTGGATGAAAAAACAGGTTTTATTGCTGCGCATTGGGATGGCACATCCGAAACAGAAGATAAAATTAAAGAGCTAACGAAGGCGACTATACGCTGCATACCCCTTGACAATAATATGCAGGAGGGAAAGTGTATTTTAACAGGAGGGCTAAGCCAGCAAAGGGTTTTGTTCGCCAGGGCTTATTGATTAATGCAGGTAATATTGCATGGTTGTAATAAATAAGAAATGCAGGCATCATTATGTTAACAAGCCATTGGGTGGAGAAGAGCAGGCAAGCGGAAGGAGAGGATAGCAAGGAAAAAGTTTTTTACTTGAGGCCGGGTCTAGTGCCCATTTTTTAATTGCAGACAATTTGTTTAACTGGCAGAAAAAAAACTAATTTGCTGCTTCAATTATGCTCCAAAAATTAAACATACAGAACTACGCTATCATAGATGAAATTGCCATTGATTTTAGTGGCAGCCTGAATATTATTACCGGGGAAACCGGTGCAGGTAAAAGTATTTTAATGGGTGCTCTTAGCCTGATATTGGGAGAGCGGGCAGAAAGTACGGCATTGATGAACAAAGAAAAAAAATGTTTGGTAGAAGGTTTCTTTAAAGCTTCCGGGAGAAACGAAATTGAACACTTTTTAAAAACGAATGAACTGGATGTGGAAGAGGAATTAGTGATTAGAAGGGAGATTGCAGTGAATGGAAAATCGAGAGCTTTTATAAATGATACACCTGTTAACCTGGGCCAGTTAAAAGAGCTGAGTTCGCTGTTGGTTGACCTGCACCAGCAGTTTGATACGGTGGAACTGGGTGAGAGCGATTTTCAAAGAGACGTACTGGATGCATTGGCCGGTAATGGAAGTTTATTACAGGAATATGTGGCTGTTTTTTATCAATACAGTAAAACAAAAAAGGAGTTGCAGGAACTACAGCAACAACAAGCTGCGGCCAATACAGCACTGGATTATAACCAATTTTTGTT
>JANYFT010000128.1 GCA_025359625.1 Ferruginibacter sp. | reverse complement strand
ATATGAGGCTATTCAGGAGATAGTAAAAGAATATGCTTACCCGGTATGTTTTAATTTTCCTGTAAGCCATGGTAAAGAAAACTATGCTTTAAAAATTGGGGGTACTTATCAGTTGGAGGTGGGTAAAAACATTGTACAACTTTCCGAAAAATAAACCCTTAATTAGCCAGCAATGAATCCAGCTTTTGATGAAATAATGGAAAGTCGTTTAAATTATGATGCGTTCCATTTTCAATGGTTATAAACTGGTCAGCAGGTTTTAAAACTTTTTTTAACCTGGCTGCACACCGGTACGGTATCACCCCATCATCGGTGCCATGAAAAATGGTGATAGGTACTTTTATCTGCTGCAAATATTGATACAATGGAATTTTATAATTTGCCATGGCGGTGCCCGGATATACAGGTGCATACCAACCAAACAGATCCGGGATGCTGTAGTATGGTGTTTCTACAATTAATTGTTTACAGTTTTTTACACTTGCCAGGTAAGCGGCAATGCCAGTGCCGAATGATTTGCCAAAAATAATAATGCTGTCTTTATTAAATTTTGTTGCAGCCAAAGTATATATTTCTTCTGCCTGCTGATACAGCAACTTTTCATTTCTTGCACCAATACTTTTCCCAAAGCCCGGATAATCTTCCATCCATACTTCGTAACCATGTTTGGTAAAGTTGGTGGCAAATTTTGCATAGCGGTTGATATTGCCTTTATTGCCATGAAAATAAATAACTATTCCCCTGCGAACTGAATGAGTAGGAAAAAATTTTACCATATTGATGGTATCTGTTTTATTAAATGGAATGTCCACTTCTTCAAAAGGTAAGTTAAATTGGTAACGATATTTTCTATCCAGTTTAACCGGGTGAAACAAAAAATAATCCTGCAGATAAAATAAAGCAATGCCAATGAAGACATAAATAAATGCCAGCAGTTTTATGCATCTGAAAATTATTTTCTTTTTTCTGTTGCTCATTTAAAACATATCATTTTTTTTAAAGTGCTTATTTTTTCACTTTCAGGAATTATGGCGACAAAACATCCCTTATAAATTTATGGTACTCTGGGAAAGTGGGTAGGTTGTTATGGCCACCACCCACAATACGCATGAGGGTTATTTTTCTTGGATTCAGGGCTTGCAATTTTTCACTGTTGCTGATGGGTATCAGCCAGTCTTTGGTGCCATGCAAAATATAAGTATGGCAATTTACTTTTGGTATCCACTTATCGGTACGCATGTGAAAACGCAATACAAAACGCATGGGCAGTATGGGTAAAAAACGTTCCACTACTTTTTTAAAACTAAAATAGGGTGCATCCAAAATTAAATACCGCGGCTTGTTTTCGCTTGCCAGGTTAGCCGCAAAGCCGCTGCCAAGGCTTCGTCCATACACAATCAGGTGGTTTTCGTGATAGGTTGCCGTTAAGGTATCGTACACAAACTGCATATCGCTGTGCATGTCTTTTTCGCTGCGCTTGCCGGTACTTTTTCCAAAGCCACGGTAGTCTACCAACACTACATCATACTGGTACCTGAAAAAATCTTTGGCATATTTTGCCCATCCTTTGATGCTTCTTGAATTACCATGAAAATATAAGATCAATCCCAATGGCTTATCAACATAAAAATGCAGGCCGTTAATACGTACCCCCTCTTCTACTTCAAAAAATAATTCTTTAAAAGGGGCATCATATTTATATTCAAAATTGGGGTGCAGTTTTTCCGGCTTAAAAATAAAATGCTCCTGCAGCAAGTAGGCCACTACCAATAAAATAAGATAGCCTGCGATGATATAAATTATGGTAGCTGACAAGTGAGTTTGTTATTTGTAATGTATCAATTGCCGGCAATAACATTGCCGTTGCTGAATGTACAAATAATAAAGCAAATGAAATAATTACCAACTGCATTGCGTGAGAGATAGTAACGGAAAACACGGTGAAGGTTTGTGTGCCGGCTTGTGCCGGATTTGGAGTGGATAGCCCGGCCTTTTCCGCCGTTGCGGATTGGGGCACGCCCAACAAAATATTTTATGTTTAAAAGGATTGCTATTAAATACCAAATTCTTTCTTCCATGCCTCTGTACCACCGGTTAGGTTAATAAGATTTTTAAAAGGAAATTTTTCCTGCAAACGCTGAATGGCAATCTGGCTACGGACTCCGGCACGGCAATACAAAACTACCGGCTTTTCATTTTCAATTTTGTGAAAGTGTTTTGTGATATCGCCCAACGGTATTAATGTGCCGCCAATATTAAACTGTTCATGTTCATAAGGTTCTCTTGTATCAATCAGTTGAAAATCTTTTTTGTTATTTATCCACTGTTTTAGTGTTGTTACTGTTATGCTTTTCATACCTACTCATCATCTTCATCTGTGTAAATGCGTTTTAATTTAAACTTGCTGGTAGGTGCTACTACCAGCGGATATTTTTCGACCGATACATTGCTTTGCTGCAGGCCAAAACCTTTTTCTTCGCTTAAGGAAATCTCTTTTATCCAGAAATACAAGTGCATGATGATACGCTCCATAAATGGCAATTCATTATCCTGCGATAAAAATTTTTCCATTACAACAAACTGAAAATCGCCCACTACATTATTGCGTTGCTGGCTTTCGTAACGGCTGGTAACATTCACTTCTTTATTGGCCACCAAATCTTCCACTACTTTTTTAAACATCAGGTTTATTCTTGGCGCTATCCTAAAGCCCAGCCTGAATTCTACCCGTATAATATCGTTAGGGATAATATGGTCTACAATATATTCACAGGTGTATGGATCATCCAGCGTATCAAGATGTACAAACCAAAATATATCTGCCCGTTTTGGTTTACCACTTAATATGGAATAAATAATTTTATGCTCAATTTCTTTAGGGTTGTTGGCACTTGTCATGTACACCAGGTGAGTGGCATATTTTGGTACGGTGGTATCATTGCTCAACTCTTCCAGCTTTGGAATATATTCTTCCATGCGTACAAACTCAACATAACGGTTTTTTATTTTCCGGCTGCGGTACCAAACATACATTACAACAAACAACGCACCGCCTGCCAGCAAAGCTATAAAGCCACCATGCGGAAATTTATCAAGATTGGCAAAAAGAAAACTTATTTCAATGGAGAGATAAACGAGTAAAAAAAGGTAAATCCAAATCCTTGTTGTTCTTCTTGAGATTAAGAAATTGGCAAACAAAATTGTGGTGGCCAGCATACATAAAGTAATGGCCAAACCATAAGCCGCTTCCATGGCGCTGGAAGATTTAAAGTATAAAACAATACCACAGCAGCCGATAAATAATAATAGATTGATACCCGGAATATACAACTGCCCCTTTGCTTCTGAAGGATAATTGATCTTCATTTTTGGCCAAAGGTTTAAACGGATGGCTTCTGCAATAAGGGTGAATGAGCCGCTTATTAAAGCCTGGCTTGCAATGATGGCTGCCAGGGTTGCGATGATCAGTCCGATTAACCTGAACTGCTCTGGCATTACACCAAAAAAGGGATTAAAACCTCCTTTTATCATTTCATCTGTAATAATATGGCCATTGTGATGTGCCAGTAACCAGGCTCCCTGGCCAAGGTAATTTAGTATCAGGCAACTTTTTACAAAGATCCATGAAAACCGTATGTTGGCCCTTCCGCAATGACCAAGATCGCTGTACAAAGCTTCGGCACCAGTAGTGCATAAAAAAACGGCTCCCAATATCCAAAAGCCTTTTGGGTATTGGGTTAACAATTTAACGGCATAATATGGGTTGAATGCTTTAAAAATTCCCCAGTCGTCTGTAAGATGCACAATTCCAAAAACTGCCAGCATAGAAAACCAGATCATCATAATGGGACCAAATAATTTACCAATTGAAGCGCTGCCGAATTGCTGCAAAAAAAACAAAAATAACAGGATACCCAGCACAATATAAATGATGGTATATTGCTCAATATGTTTAAACGCATCTATCTGCTTTAACCCCTCAATGGCCGATGTTACAGATATGGGCGGTGTTATCATAC
>JANYFT010000117.1 GCA_025359625.1 Ferruginibacter sp. | reverse complement strand
GTTCCCGCGCCGGCCGGAGCAGGGCTGGTGTTCCTGCCACTTTACCTGTATTTCGTGACCGAAAATCCGCTGTACAATGCTGTACGCCCGTTTTTGTTGACATAGACGCTGATACTCTAAACATAGACCACACAAAAATTGAAGCGGCTATTACTGATAATACTTCGGTAATTATTGCAACGCATACCTACGGCAACCCCTGCAATATTGATGCGATACAGGCAATTGCAGATAAGCACAAGCTAAAGGTAATTTATGATGCTGCTCATTGCTTTGGAACAAAATATAAAGGCAAAAGTGTTTATGCATATGGCGACATCAGTACAGCAAGTTTTCACGCAACGAAAATATTTCATACCATTGAAAGAGGCTCAGTATTTACCAAAGATCCGGAAATATTAAAGAAGATGGCCTACATGAGAAACTTCGGGCATAATGGCCCGGTTGATTATCCTGAAGCAGGTATTAATGGGAAAAATTCTGAGTTTCATGCGGCAATGGGCCTGGCAAATTTAAAGTATGTACACATCATTGCAGAAAGCAGGAAAAAGCAAAATGAACAATATGCTTTTTGGATGAAACACCTGAAACTTAGCACTATTAAAATAACCCCGGATTGTGATTTTAATTTTTCGTATTTCCCGGTAATATTTGAATCTGAAGCAGCAATATTGAAAGCAATTGAAATGCTGAATGGTCATTTAATTTATCCCAGAAGGTATTTCTATCCCACACTAAATAATCTTACCTATATAAAACAATATCACACGCCAGTTTGCGATCAAATAAGTTCAAAAGTACTTTGCTTACCCATATACCATACACTTAGTATAGAAGATATAGATTTTATTTGCAGGCTTTTATTAAGAGCCCAAAATAATTAAACCATTCATCGCATCATTAAAACTTGTAACAGTAAAAAAGGAATTATTTTTAATAAATTATATTCAAAACGTTGATACATTGCAGCAACATAATTTGTTTGACGCATTCCTATCTTAGAAAGACTTTAATAAAAAGCAGTTAATTAAAAATTATTAGGGAAAGGCCATTGCAGGTAAGGTGTATTGTTATCCATTGATATTTTCCGGCTTCTCCGGATTTTAAAAAATGAGAGCACTATGTTTTTTGCCATCTTAAAATTATACAAAACAACATCTTTATTAAAAGTTATCAGTCCTGTTACAGTCAATAAAGCATGCCGTAAAAATCTGCGGATAATTAGGCTCATATAATTTGGTTGCTGAATATCACAAACCTGGTTTAAAAAAATAAGCCAGTCCTTTTTAAATTTCAACTTAATATTGTTTACTTCATTTGCAGATGATCTTTCCCTGTCGTGGTAAATTTTTGCGCTGCTTACAATACCAACTTTAAAGCCCTTATGCAATGCCCTGTTTATATAGTGATCATCTTCTCCGTAATGAAAAAAAATGGGATCAAAGCCGCCGGTTTTTTTTAAACAATCATTGCTAATCAGCCATGCTGCTGCATTTACAAAACGGGTATTAATAATTAATTGTTCAATGCTCTTATTAAGTAATGCCGAAAGAAATATATTTTTTATGTCAGATTTGATAAGATAATCGCTAAAATATACATCAAAATTATCTCCTGCTCCAGTAAGGTGCAATGGGCTTACAATACCAAATTCAGGATTTTCAGTTTGTGCTTTTACCAACTTATAAATGGTGTCATGTTCAACATAAGCATCCTGATTTAAAAGCAAGATATGATCTGCATTTTTTTCAAGTGCTACATTTAGTCCAATATTATTCCCCTGCCCAAAGCCTAAATTTTTTCCGGTTTCAATCAAGTTTATCTGTGGATAATTTTCTTTAATAAATAAAGCAGTTAAATCTCTGGAACCATTATCAACAACTACAACTTGATTTTTATGTGTACTTGCTTGCAGACTGTCAAGGCATTTCCCTATCCACTGCATACCATTGTAGGTTACAATGATACAATACACCCTCTTTTCCATTATCATTTTTAGGTTAATTTATTGCTATCCAAATCCCGTTATATTTTGTTTGGGTAATTTTGCAATCAGCTTTAAAATTAAGTGCAATAAAATTAATTTAAAGGAAACAAATTATTATCATTTATGCTTTTTTCTGTACTAATGTCGCATTACAACAATGCCAGGTTCCTGGATGCTGCCATAAAAAGTGCATTGGATCAAAGCTATCCTAATTGGGAAATTATACTTGTTGATGATGGGTCAACAGACGAATTTGAAGATGTAATCAGCAGTTTTAAAAATGATAAGCGTATAAAAGTTTACAGAAATGGTACTAATATGGGTTGCGCTTACAGCAAAAGAAAATGTGTTGAAAAATCAACTGGCGATATAGCAGGCTTTCTGGATCCGGATGATATGTTGCATCCTGATGCCATTAAGATTATGATAGATGCACATATACAAAAAGCTTCATGTAGTCTCATCCATTCTACACATTATGTTTGTGATGAAGCATTGGCGATTATCAGGATAGCTGAATATCCAAAGGCATTGCCTGAAAACACGCCCTATTTACTTTTAAATGATGGCAGCATTCATCATTTTGCTACGTTCAAAAAAAGTTGTTACGATAAAACGGTCGGCATATCGCTCATTAATAAATTTGATAAGGCGGTAGACCAGGACCTATATTATTTACTGGAAGAAACCGGCAGCATCTATTTTGTAAATGAACTGCTTTATTATTACAGGATACACCAGGGTGGTATCTCTACTTATCAAAACACAGCATTGGCACAATTAGCCCATTATGATATTATTGAAAAAGCCTGCATCCGCAGGATAAACAAATTAAAGACCAGTAATGAGGCAGATGCTGGTTACTGGATTAAAAAATATAAGACACGGTACCATAAAATGCACCTGTTCAATAGTTACTGCCAAAAGAAATGGGTAAGCTTTATAACAGGCTTAATAACTTATCCGTTTAATGGCGGCCTAAAAAACATTGTTAGCTATTTAAAAAAAATACCCAAAGAAGGCACTTCATTATTAAAAAAATCTTTCGCTCACAGCTAAGCACGTATCTTTTTTAAAACGAAATACCGGGCGCCAAAAATAATTGCCCTGATAATTATTAATAACAATTTTATAATCATCACAAAATAATGATGGATAAATAGTGTATAATTTTATGCGATAAAAAAAGGTGCAGCTATTAACCAAAAATGGATAGCTATTTAAAAAAATCAATTTTAAAACCAATAAATATATAAACATGCTAATAATAGGAGCCGGAGGTTTTGCCTTACAGTTATTTGACGATTTGATCACTTCCCAAAATAAGGATATCGTATTCTGGAGTGAGATAGAAGTTGAATTCGATTGTCTTAAAGATCATTTTAAAATTCTGCAAACCGACCATGAAGTAACGGAGTATTTTACTCACGTATCAAGATTTTTCGCAGTTGGCATTTGGGATATTGAACACCGAAAGAGGCTAACAAAAAAATTTATTGAACTTGGCGGCGAACTTGCCACTTTTATATCGCCGTATACCCATCTTAGTTCTTATATCACGGTGGGAACAGGCTCAATATTATTGTACGATACGGCTTCTGAGCCTTATGTGCAAATTGGTGAAAACTGTATCATTAATAAAAAAATAAGTTTCGGCCACGGAGCAAAGGTTGCTTCTTATTGCTCCATAGGGCCTCATACACTTATTGCATCCAATGTAGAAATAGGCGAAAATACCTATATCGGCATGAAGGCTGTTATTCAGCCAAAAGTAAAAATAGGAAAAAATGTTACCGTTGCATCTGGCTCTATTGTTACAAAAAATATAGCCGATAATGCAGTAGTACAGGGCAATCCAGCCGAAGTCCGTTTCTTTCGAAAAACCTTACTATTATAATACGGCATACAGTTTTAAACTACAAAATTTTAACTACAAAAGATGGACTTAGGATTATCAAACAGCAATGTTGCAATAACGGGTGGTTCACGGGGTATTGGAAAAGCAATTGCAGAAGCCTTTGCCGCAGAAGGCGCCAATGTTTCTATTTGTGCAAGAAACAAACAAGACATGGAACAAACATTATCAGCCCTTCGGAAATATGGAAAAAAATACACTGGTTATACTGTTGATATCCAGGATAAGCGGCAGGTAGAAAAATGGATGAGTAATACAGCAGCTGACTTAGGCGGCATAAACATACTTATTTTAAACGCAAGCGCACTATCCACTGCATGGGATGTTGCCGTAAACGTAGATCTTTGGGGTACTATACATACTGTACAGGCGGCCATTCCTTATTTGCGAAAAGCACAGTCTGCAGCAGCTATTGTTTATGTAGGCTCCATAGCCGCTTCCATGCCAGTACCTGAAGCGGCACCATATTGCGCAATAAAAGCAGCCATGGCAAACTATATGAAATCGCTTAGCCATGAATTAGCCCCCGATAAAATAAGGGTTAACACAGTTTCGCCGGGTAATACCTATTTTGAAGGTGGTTATTGGGGCAATGAAAAAAAAGAAAGGCCAGAACAATTTAAACTTGCAGAAGCCGCTACTGACCTTAAACGAATGGCTAAACCAGAAGAAATAGCCGATGGCGTAGTTTTTATTTCCAGTACAAGGGCAAGTTATGTTGTGGGATCAAACCTGCTTATAGATGGCGGTTGTACAAAACATGTAATGCTATAAAACCGGATACCTTCTTTTCTGGCTTTTAAATTTATTTTTAAACATGCATTTAAACCCTTTAGTGAAACGGAATAAAAACATTGTAATTGCACCTTGTGGCAATAGAGCCTTTCTCTACAAAAAATCATGGTTAAAATACAGTGATGAAAAAGAATTTGACCTATGCCTGCTATTTTATGATGACCAGATAAACGATCCATCATTGTACGACTGTGCTGATTATTTTTTTCATTTAAAAGAGTTTAAATACAAAATGATATTTGAACTTTTAACTACCCTTAAAAAAGAATGGCAGGAGGAGTATGAATACTTTTATTTTTTAGATGACGATATTGAAATTGATACAAGGCAGATCAATAAATTATTTTTCCTTAGCAAAGCTTTTAATATACTGCTTAGTTGTGCAGCGCTTACCCGTGATTCGTTTTGCAGTTGGCCTGTGTTTAAACAAAAGAAAAATCACTTCTGCAGGTACATCGGCCAGATAGAGGTGATGTCGCCATTGTTTTCTGCCGCTGCTTTAAAAATATGCCTTCCTTCTTTTATTGCCAACAGGTCGAGCTGGGGGTTGGATTCTGTATGGGCAAAGCTTTTGGGCTATCCAGAAGACAGGTTTATTGTTTTTGACACGGTAACCATGCGGCATATTTATCCGGTGGGTACCGGTGAGCTGTATAAAAAAATTGGTGTGAACCCTGAAAAAGAATGGATGGATACCATTACACTTTATAATGCAAAACGGCATAACCTGCAGGAGTTTGAAAAAATATACATTGTAAATAAAGAAAGTAACCGGCTGGTTAAATTTTATTTTCAATACAATGACCTATGGATACGAAAAAGAAACTTATGGAAAAACCGCATAGGTTCTATCATGAGAAAAAGTAAAAAAACACCGGTGCATTCATGAAGATCGCTTGCATAATTTTAGCACATCAAAATCCGGCGCAACTAATACGGCTGCTGAAACGCCTGCAGCATCCTTCAATTGATTGCTGGGTGCATATAGACAGCAAATGCGACCCACAACTTTTTTCTGGCATCCGTAAAATGGAAAATGTTTTTGAAATAGAGCCACGATTAAATTTACGATGGGGAAATTATACTATTGTGCAGGCAATGATCAATGGCCTTCGTTCATCCATCTCCTTCAAAGGTAAATACACTCACTTTCACTTTATGAGTGGCATGGATTATCTGGTGCAACCCACTCAAATCTTTTTAAATTATTTACAAGCAAACCCTGATATAGATTTTATTGGCAACCGGCCATTAGAAGAATCGAAAGAAAATATTGAACGCATCAGCCGTTATTATTTTAATAATTTAAACCAGTCTGCAAGAAAGTTTGCAGAAGCGTTGATAAACAAAATACTTCCAAAAAGAAAACTCCCTTTTTCCTTTGAAATACGCAAGGGGCCGCAATGGATGACGCTTACAAGAGAATCAGTTGAATACATCCTTGGCTTTATTGGTAAGAATAAATCCTTCGCAAAATTCTTCCAGTATGTTTTGGCACCAGATGAATTTTTTTTTCAAACCATACTTTATAACTCGCCCTTAAAACATAAAATGAAGAACCACATCTTTCATTATGTTGATTGGACGGAACTAAAGAAAAGCCCAAAAACTTTTACCAGCAAGGATAAAGAAAAGCTACTTTCTTCTGAATTATTTTTTGCAAGAAAATTCGACTGCAATGTGGATGCTGCTATTTTGGATATACTTGATGAGAAAATAAATAAGCTTGAAAAACTTATGCCACGCTTCGATGGCCAGTAATTTTTACTGATGAGATACTCCTGAAAATTCGTGATTAATTTAACATCAATACACGCATTAGAGAGTTAATTTTTTACTATTCTTAAAGAAGATGTTTTGTTCTCCATAGCATCCAGGTTGTAAACATCTACGCCATCAACTACCAGGGAGTCTCCAGAAAAATTGTCTTTATCATACAAGGTAAGCTTCCAGCCCTTAGGTACTTCTACAGAAGATATATCGCTATTAAAAGCATCCTTAGCTTTTAATAGAGCTGTGGTGTAAGCACCAGGCTGCAGCCCATTGCTAACCCAGCCACGATAATCTGTATCGCCAAATAAAGTTACTTCTGGCCTCCGGTTATAAACGTGGAGATAATCAACAAGAAGGCTGCTGGGGTTTGGAAACATAGTTCCGTTTCCTCCAAAGCCGCCAGGGCCTATACCTAATATGATAAATTCGGGCAGATGTGAAATGATAGTATCGGTTTTTATTCTTTGTACGCCATCTACGTAAATTACATATTTTTTTGGCGTCCATTCCAAAGCAAACGTATGAAAGCCATTATATACACCGGGGATAAGATCTGTAAAAGTTATGGATCTGGCTTCCCCTGCATTATACCCATTCCAATGAAGAGAATAGTAAATTTTATTGATCCCGTTACTGATCCCATTTTCAAATATATCAATTTCCGCACCTGCCATTGCAGGGTTAAATGGGTTGCTTACCACAAGTGTTTTGGGTGTTTGTAACCAAAACGCACTACCATTGCCTACGCCTGAAGATAACTGTGCCTTTAATTCAAAATAGCCATAGCGAAGCTGATAAAGCTTGTCTGTACTTATTTCTGCCGAACCTATTTTGCCAGGTGCTGTATAAGTTGCCATGCTTAATATACCATTGCTTACTTTAATAGTTTCTAAAGAGTTAGGATCTATGCTATTGGTATCTGTTGACAGGCGCCTTCTCCTATTCCAAATATTTTCATTTACCGTTGTACCATTAAATTCATCACTAAAACAGAAAACATAATCATCCGGGTCAATGCCTTTCGGAAAATTATGGATGCTGCTATTTTTTGAAGCAACGGCTTTGCGGTTTTTCTTTTTATTTTGATAGCCCTTAGGTGGTAAACAA
The DNA here is from genome assembly GCA_025359625.1 of Ferruginibacter sp. Lineage (GTDB taxonomy): Bacteria > Bacteroidota > Bacteroidia > Chitinophagales > Chitinophagaceae > Ferruginibacter. Next base: position 19,500 of record JANYFT010000117.1, on the reverse strand, counting down.
AAAAATGAGAAACATACAATACTTACGCCACCAATAATTAAAAAAACGACCTTGAATTTTGCCATAAACTGATGTGGTTTAAAATTGCTTACCGGTTCAAATTACTGCTTTATTAAAGGGCAAATTATACAACAGGCATTAACAAATTATTACTATTGCATTTGCTGCCTGCAAGCAATAGCATCCTTTCAATAAGGTGTTCTTTTCCGTTATATCTTTGGGCGTATCAATTGGCAATGGTTACTTAATTTTAAACTAATTGCACAAAAATATTTTAATTGCCCTCTATTAAATTGGTTTGTTCTTTATACAATTTTTCACTAATTTTTTTTTGGTACCGGCCATAATTATTGTTTGCAAAAAAGAGGAATATCAGCTCCCTTTAAATATTTAAAAAATGATAAGATCGCTAAAAAAAATAAAGCAAACACTAACAACATCAACCATAGCGCCATTTTATTTTTTGTATAAACTGAAGCAAAAAAAGGCAAAGCCAGGCAAACTCATCTTCATCAGCCTGCTATCTAATCCTTACGGAAGGTACCTATACCTGTTAATAAAGTTTTTTCATATTGAAGGATATACCATTTATCTACACGGCCCATTGAAATTATTTTACGACATAAACAAAGACCCGCATGCAGCGCATATTATGCGTGAAAAATTGATTCAGATAGGGACACGCCCAAAACAGGCTTCAATTAAATTAATGCTTGATGAAGCGAATTTAAGTGCTGATTATTTTTCTTTTATTAACAACAACGGTCATTATCAACAATCTTTTTATGTACCAATGTCACAACACCCACTCATGTATCATTTTGGTTGGTGGAATAAGAATTTGGAGAAGGTAAAAAGAAAAAGGTCCTTATTCATGGCGGGCAATTTCAGCGAGACTCAATACAACAGAATAGAAAATGAAACGCTGTTCGGTGTGCTTACGAGAGCAAAAATTTATGCTTGCCTCAACAATAAAAACCTGCTTTTTCCTGTAGATAACCTTGATGACCTGAAGCAATTTTTAAAAAGTGATACAGACAATAAAATTTTGTTGGTCAATAGCCTTACAGGCGGCGTACCTATGGATCTGTTGAGAGATGGATTGAACTCGTTTGATTTTTTCTTTGCAATGCCAGGCGTAGTAATGCCTTTCAGCCATAATATTGTAGAAGCTATGTCTGCCGGCTGCATACCATTTATTCAGGAGCACTACGCTAACCTATTTTACCCACCACTACAAAATGCTGTGCAATCAATTACATTTACCGGCTTTGACAATCTGGAAGAAAAAATCAAGTATTTATTCACGTTGCCTGAGGATGAAATTGAATTTATGAGGAATAATGTTATTGATTATTACAACAATTTTTTAATGCCAAAAAATGTAGTGGATAGGATGGTAAATAAAAATTTTGAAAAAATTTATTTACAGGCTGAGGGTGCTAGTGTAGCAATACTAAAGAAAAGCCTGGCTGGCAGCACCGCTCATTTATAATTCATTCAATCAACAGGTATAGATACAACTACCACCTTTTATTAATGAAGCAACTATTATAAACAAGGCATCTGTGAAACCGATATTTTCTTCGGAAGAATACTTACTAATTGTATAATTATTTCATTGAAATAAAAATAGAAAAATGCCCGAAAATATTCAATATGAGATATTTAGATCAATGCCGGAGAACCTCGAAAAAAAGGATGCTGATCTTTTTAAACGCTCGTCATGGTTTCTGGTTACGCCTTCAAAAAAAATTGTACTTACAAATGTTTTTATATTGTGGCAGGGCCAGATTTTTAAAAATGGAAAGGTGATTACTGAAAGCCTGAGTACTCCACTTTTTTTAAAAAGATATTCTCCGAAGTTTTTTATTACTTGCCTGCTAAGCAGTATTGTAAAAGGAAACTTTACCCGGTTAAAAAAACATCGATATCTTATTGTGCATGACGAATGGTCTCTAAATTATTTCCACTGGCTTACCGACGTACTTACCAGATTGTATAGCGTAAAAGATGTACTACAGCGATATACGCTGATACTACCCGATAGTTAACAATACTCTTATCAGCATTATACTTTGGAAAAGTTCGGTATTAAAAATATCCAATGGACAAATGCAAGCAAGATGCTTTTTGCCAAAGAACTTTTGCTGCCAGCACATACTGCTTCGGCAGGAAATTATAATCCCAAGCTTTTACAGCAGGCTATCCAATTTCTTTTAAAAGATCAGGACAATACTGTTAGCAAGAGTGAAAAAATTTACATCTCCCGTCAAAAAGAAACTGCCCGTAAAGTGATCAATGAAGAAGAAATAATTGCATGTTTAATTGAAGAAGGGTTTACAATTCTGGAATGTGAAGACTTTAGTTTTGAAGAGCAGGTTAGTATTTTTTCGCATGCACGGGTATTAGTATCCATTCATGGGGCAGGCCTGACTAACCTGGTGTTTATGCCAACCGGAAGTTGCGTGCTGGAATTAAGAAAAGAAGAAGAACCGGAGATGTACAATTGCTATTTTAGCCTCGCTTCAGTATTTGATCAGCGATATTTTTACCAGGGTTGCAAATCAGATAGCAATCTTTCTGCAACACTCGCCAATATTTATGTGAACCTCAATAAACTAAAGGAAAATCTTGATTTAATTATGGCCACATAAATTCAACATATTGATGCGTAGCAGACTTAATGAAACATATCTTTCAATTTCAAAAACCTTTTTTCAAAAAAGTAATAAGAACAATAAATCATTATTGCTATCAATATAAAGTTTAAAGGCAAACGTTCGTACCTGCCAAATTTACCATCATGGCCGGTAAAAAGCTGCTGCCATATATAGATGCTAAAAGAAAGTTTTCCTATAAGCATTACGTATTTATTATTTAGAAAATTATAAAATAAATTTCGCTGTGATACAATATTGCAAAGTACTACTATTGAAATCAGCAGGGTACTTATAACAGGGTTTACCGAAGCAATACCAATTAGATTGGCATGGAACAACCAGATAAAAACTGGAAGTACCAAGGTAAAATATATACAGTAGCTTCTAAAGAAATAGATGGGTGCATAATTTTTAAAACATAACACGGCAAGCAACGAACCCATTAAAACACCATCGCTCTGGTAAATCAGGTAGCCTGTTATTTTTAAAATGGGCCAGTCTGGAAAATTGCCTTACGCCGTTGTTGGTCTTATTGACCAACAACCGAAGCTCTTTACTATTGTGACTTTAGCAATGTGTAAGCATGTTAAAATCATCAATCCCTGTATGGTAAAAACGGGCCGACGAATAATAATATTCCTCTGGCAAACTGCATAACCCAGCCTTTACCGGATTCCAATGGATGTACTCAAGCTTCTGCATAAATACATCATTCGAATACAACTCAATACCCAATGAATTTCTTTCCCAAAACTGGTATGTTCTGTCTTTCGCATTCACTCTGAATCTATCCAGTACCGTCGGATGATTTTGTACCAGATCAAATTTTATTTGCTGTGCCGTGTACTTCATAAAACTATGTTGTATTTGCACTGGGTGTTTTATCACCTACTGCGTGCCATATTAAATGAATGTGATTATCCATAATTACAAAGGCATATAGTGTTATTTTTTTCTTTGCTATAAGATGCTGAAGGCTTTGAATAATGATATCTTTATATTTAGCTGGTTTCAATAAAGCCTTCCATTCTAAGATCGTTGAAGTGTAAAATTGCGGCCAGTATATTGGGTATTTTTCCATTGATGAAAGATAATATTTTTTAATGGCAGTTTTATGGTGTACGCTTCCGTTGTTGGTCAATAAGACCAACAACGGCTTCGAAAGTCTTAGTTGCTGTCCGCAGTGTTTCTCATGAAGCCTAACTATTTTTTAACTTTTTTTTATAAGTCCTTCTGCTTGCTTGGGAAATTTAACAATAACCCATTTTAATATATCCAACTGGTCAGAAGTTGGTGCCCGTCTTACTTGTGCGATAAGTTTAATTGCTTGCGGCCGATTAAGCGTTAGATTTGATGCGCCTTCGTTGCATACAGAACAGATAGCTTTTAAGTTTCCAGGTTCGTCGCTTCCACCCATTGTCTTGTCAATAATGTGTCCAATGTGTAATCTTGTTTTTCTTCCAGCATCATAGAGATGTGGTTCACCGGCTGCTGCCCCACACATTTGACAAGTAAAACCATTTCTGTCAAGAACAAATGCTCTTACTTCTTTTGATATGTCTCTTTCAAATGCTGGTAAAGGTTTGAGGTCAATTAGAAGGTAATCGCCAGGTTTTAATTCACTGCGATCATTGTGAGTTACTATGTTCATTCCTTCTTCATTTCTTAACTCTCTTACACGTCGCCCCCATTCGCTTGTACCAGCGACTTTGCGTAAAGTTTCAGAGTTTAAAACTTTACCTACATTTTTAATAAAGTATTCACGCAATTTGGCTCTGGAGCCTTTGCTTTTTGGAGCCACTTTGCTCATATTGTTTCAATGCTTTTTTTATGGAAAGTCCTATTGCTTTTGCAACAGGGGGAGGAAAAGCGTTGCCAACTTGTCTATATGCAGCTGTTTTTTTTCCAACAATCTGCCATTCCTTTGGAAATCCTTGAATTAATGCTGTCATTTTTAAAGTCAATCTAGGCATTGCTTTAGAACCATTAATTGGCGGAGCATCAGCAAGTCCTTTCCCATCAACACCCAGTAAAGCCCAAGATTGTTTTGCTCTTGTTGGGCCAAGGTCAGCACCACCATGTTTTTTTGAGCCGCCAACAAGAGTGGGAGCAATACTATTTGCTCCAAGTTTCCAATTGTTAGCATTTTCCCAGCCAAGCGAACTCATTTCATCATATAAAAGTTCACCAACTGTCAATGGCGGATTCTCATTTTTCATCGGCCATTCAAAGAACTCAAAATATTCTTTTTTAAGAGCAACAAGTATTGCCCTGGGTCTTAATTGTGATACTCCATAATCAGAAGAATTGACAAGCCTCCAATCACATTGATAGCCCATTTTGTAAAGTTCACTAAGTATTTTTCGGCGATATTCTTTGAATTTAATATCAAGGATTCCACGAACATTTTCAAGCATTACAGCTTTGGGGTTACACTCTCTGACAAGTCGTAATGCTTCAGGAAACAAATCTCTTTCATCAAGATGCCCAAGTTGTTTACCTGCAATTGAAAATGGGGGGCAAGGAACACCTCCTGCAAGCAAGTCAACTTTTTTATATTTTTTAGCTGAAAATTCTTTTACGTCTTTGTTAATTACATTCCACTTTGGTCTGTTAAACCGAAGCGTGTCACAAGCAATAGCTTCTAACTCTACCAATGCAAGGTGGTCAAAGCCTGCCTTCTCAAGTCCAATGGCTTGTCCACCCGCACCTGCACATATTTCAATGGAAGTATAACCCACCTTAGTTTAGTTGTTTGCCAACAAATTTAGTATTTTTATTTTACACTTGAACAATTAGACTGTTTCTGATAGCATTGACGGCAACACATAAATATAGGTTATAAGCTGAAAATACATGGAAATTTTTGCAATCGAAAACCAATTAATTTATAACATACAGTTTCAATTGTGGTTCATAATTATCCAGCCACAATCATTCTAAATTTTCTTTGTCCCTCCACATAAAAAAAGCCGCCCCAAATTAATTGAGGCGGCTGATGGTTGTTTGATTAAAAAGTGCAAATATTATTTACTGCAATAAATTACTGTTTCACCAGTTTGATAACTTGTCTTTGTTCGCCCTGTACTACTTCAACAAAGTAAATGCCTGCTGCCAATTTATTACCTACCTGCAACATTCCGTTGGCAGACACATTTACTTTTCTTTCTACTACCCTGCCCTGTACATCGGTTACGTTAACAGACAGCATTGTATTGCTGTTGCTTTTTGTTATTAGCGTAAAATAATTTGATGAAGGATTTGGTAAGGCTTTTACCTGTAACCCTTTTACACCTTGCTGTGCAGCAGACCTGTTTTGCATGGCGGCAGTAAAGTTGCCATTGCGGGCAGGTGATGCAGTAATAAATGGAGACAACCTGCTGCCTGCTATTGGTCCTTCAAAGGCTCCGTTTGGTAACTTCCATGCTACTGATAAATGATCCTGTCCGGTTGCTTCTTTGTGCAATGTTTCTATGTAATACCTGCCGCCTTTTACCAGCCTAATGGTTACAGATTTTTGCGTTGGATACGTAAACCATGCTCTTGGGTTTACATGTGATTCGTTATAAGCAATCAGTATTTTGTTGGCCGAATTTTCATCGGTGCTCAAATACAATCCTGCCTGGTCATCACCAGCCACATAGAAGGTATAGTTGCCTGTTTGTGGTGCACAAATATATCCTCTAACCCTTGCGCCGTAATTGTTTCCTAAATTATTGCCGTACTCAAAAACAGTCAGTGAGGCTGTCACATCCGGATTGTTTGGATACGCTGCACTGGCTGTAAGATTAGCCACCTGTGCTCCGGGAATATTACTGAAACCTTCGGCTGAAATACTACCGCTGCCACTGCATCCTGTAACGGTTACCCTTACCGTATCTGAAACAGTGGAGGCACCGCTGTTATCAGTTGCTTTCGCAGTGATCACATAATTACCGGGTTCAATTTCATTGCCTGTAAATGAGTAAGGCGCAGTACTGTCTTCTCCAAACTTAACGCCATTGTTGTAAAATTCCACTTTAGTTATTGTACCATCTGCATCCGTTGCTGTCGCATTAAGTAGTATAGTGCTGCTGGTATTAACAGTGCTGTTATTTGATGGACTGGTAATAGTAATAACCGGAGGTTGATTCACCAGTACCATCTGTAAAATTAATTTGGCGATTGAATCACATCCTGCCGCATTCACCAGTGTTTTAGTGTACGTTCCTGAAGCGGCGTAAGTAATGCCGTTCCATACATAACTGTTATTGGCGGTTATGCTGGTACTTGAGTTGGTAGTTAAACAAATATTGAAATCGTTTCTAACTGTTGTCGGGTTGGCATCTTCGTTAACCGGGTACGGTGTTCCGCCTGCGGTTGTCGATTGGGTTGTATTTCTACCCAGGCCCATCACGTTTACTTTTTTATCTGTGTACAAATTCACCAGGGTATAACCATAGTATTGTTTTCCTGTTCCAACCCAAACCGGCTCAACACGTGACCCGCCGTTACCTGCAATTACCTGCCATGTTTTTCCAGCATGAGGGTGTATGCTATCCCACAAATGTTCGTGGGCTGAGAACATCGCTTCGCAATTATTGTCTTCCAAATATTTCCATAAGCTATCCCTTTGTGGCAGGGTTGCATCTGCATCCAATCCACCCTTTGGCGTTAATGGAGATGAATAAGCAGGCTTGTGCCCAAAGGCAAAAATATGGCGTGCATTATTTGCTCTTGCAGCCTGTATATCACCTGCCAGCCATTTGTACGGCACCTGGTTATTTTTTCCAACCGGGTCTGTATTTAAAACTATAAAATGATCACCATTAAAATTGAAAGAGTAGGTTAGTTTGCTTTGATCTGTTGTAAGGCTATCCGCACCACCAATGCCAGGGCCATTGTTGCCTTTGATATAAGGCGCCATCACCCTGGTGAAAATTTGTTCAGCCGAAATGAATGATTTTTTTCCGGCCGCTTTATCCTGTGTTTCATGATTGCCGGGAATGGCAATCAGTTGAATGCCGGTAGAGGAAAGTGGATGGCTTTCATAAATGGCTTTCCAGGCGGTTAACTGTTTTGCCAGTTCTGCCGTATCGGGTGTAGAAGGGGTTTTATATCCCATTACAATATCTCCTGTAAGAATCAGGTATTTTGGCAATGGATTCAGGTGAGCAATTTCAGTAAACAAACGTTTTAACTGATACACGTTAGCGGTACTTGCTCCAGTGCTGTAGTCGATATCATTGCTCGTGAAGGCCGTGTCTAAATAATCCACTCTGTTACAGCCTACCGTTACAAATGAGTAATCATAATTGCTGGTGTTTACAGTGATGGGCGAGTTCAATGTTATTGGTAACGCACGGGCCGGACTTGCCCCACAGGCATTGTTTGCTGCAACACTTAAAATACCGCTGGTTGCCGCAGCACTGTAGTTTACAGATACGCTGTTACCATTGCCGTTGATGGTTGCGCCTGTGCCGCTGTATGACCAGATGTAAGTTTGGCCTGCAACGTTGGGCACTGTATAAGCTATTGCATTTTCGCCTTTATAAACAAAGGTTGATTTTGTTGTGAAGCTGGCAGGCTGAGGGTTCTGGCAAAGATTTAAATCCAGTCCGGTCAAATTATCCGATCTGAATTTGCGAAGTATCAGGTCACCAAATTGTTTTGCTTCAGTTCCGTCATTGTATAAAACCACCGTGCCTCCATCGCTGATCACCTGTAGTTTTGACAAGGATAAATTTCCGTTTTCATTAACCTCTAGTGCACCCTCCATATTTAATGAAGATGCCACAGAACTGTTAACCAATACCGGGGCGTCAGCCGCCTTACCTGTCCATTTGTAAATGGCACCAGTACTTGCTGAACCCGGATCACCTGCAAGGATAATATAGGTTCCGTTTGAAAGGCGCATCAAATCGCGGATACCCCTCAGGCCAAGATCCAGTTCAATAGGTGAACCATACGTTGGATACCCCGATGGTGTGCCATTGTTGAACCAGGTTTCAAAATTAAGAATGGGTGCTATAACAGCTTTTGTTCTGTTGACAGTTGGAACCAATGGTGCTCTTAAGCCGATATACATAGTGGTGCTATCTGGGCCAAATACCATTCCTTCAGCAGCAAAACCGCCCGGTGTTTTTGAATCAACACCATCCGCAGCACTCGCTGTAAAATTGTATCCGTTTACATCACCCCACGCCAGCAAACTGGTTTTTATGGCACCGTAACCCACTACTGAAAATGAAGTAGCCGCACCGGTTCCGGTAATGGTGGTTGCAAAGAGGCGGTCCCGGTTTGGTCTGCTTAAAAAATCACTGCCGGTACTCATACTTCCCAACCAGTAAACTCTGTTGGCATTCACAGCACTTCTTGTTGCCGCTTCCAGATCCACTTCAGGTTTGCCGGGGTTAGGCAGGTTTAATGCGGATGCAAAATCAAAAGAAGCGACTTTTAAACCGGATGCCGATCGTGAATATACATTTAATACATCCAGCTCATCATCGCCGGTAATATAATAATTATCATCTAGTGCAATCGCATCAGAAGCGTCTGAGAGGCCGGTATGCCATAGTGTTGCAGCAGGTGTTGCTGCCGCCGCAGAAGCAGCATAGCTGATAGTGTACGATTCAGCATTTGTTCCGTCACTTACACTTACTGTTATAGCAGCATAACCTACACCAGCCGGAGTTATTTTTACTGTTCGTGTTGCTCCTGTTCCGCTTACAACAATGTTCGCATTTGGAACCACTGCCGTGTTGCTGCTGGTGGCCGTTACTGTTAAATTCGCTGCAGGTGTTTCTGCATCATTTACTGTAAAATCTAATCCATAAATACTAACAGGATCTGTAGGATCGCTGATAACACCGCTCGCCTTAAACGGACTTACGGGAGGTGTTGTAACACCATCATCTATGAAGTTGGAAGTACTTACACTCATTGCGATAGAAGGCGGATTATCTGGAAGATCGTTGTCTGCGATCACAACATTTTGAATTGTGCCTGATCCTAAAATAATTCCTGCTGAAGGAGTACTAATCGTTAGTACGGCTGTTTCTGTTCCTTCAAAGATGGCATCATCCACAACAGTAAAAGTTACAGAGCCGGAGGTAGCCCCATCAGGAATAGTGATAGTGTTATTTGAAAGCGTATAATCTCCGGCTGAAATCCCTGTACCGGAAACAGCAAGCGTAACAGTCTGATCACCCGAAACTGCAGACGATGTATTTGCTGTAACCGTAACAACCGTTGCAGCAGCTTCCGTAGCGGTGCTGGTGCTAACAGTAAGATTTACTTCCGGTGTGCCTGAGGCGACAGGTGCGAATGCAATGCCCTTATAAAAAACATTGCTTACTGCAGGTACTATAGTGGTAGCGGCTGAACCTGCGCCCGTATCACTGATCTTAATTACCCGGTTACCTGCTGCATCAAAAGTGGTAGCATATAAAACAGGATTGGCACCGGAATAATCTACCAGCAAACCATAAGCGCCAATGTTTGCAACGCCGGTTCCCAAAGTGTAAGCAAGCGACCATACCATTCCGCTCTTCGTCCATTTTTGAATACCACCTGCGGCTGTATTCAAATTAACTGCTACGTAACAAATATCCATCGCAGGATTAAATGAAAAATCTTCGGGAATGGTGGTACCCATATCTATCACCTGCGTGATAGTCGCAGGATTGGAAATGGGTGAACTTCCCAAGGTAAAGATGCCTAAGTGGGATGCAGTAAAAGTTAAAGCAGCCTTCTGGGTTGAATAAAATATTTGTCCGTTAAAAATTCTTAGTCCATACGCTTTGGGCGGCGTGGCAGCGGTACCAATTCCGGTTTGCACGCCGGGTCCGAAATAATCAATGCCATCTATGTTTGCTGTAGATGCACCGGATGCCCAATAATTTGTACCATCAGAAACAGCGCCCCTGATATCGTTGCCTGAATAAAATGTGTTGCTTATGCCGCGTTGTAAATAAAAACCAGATGGTGCAACAGTACCTACTACACGGGGAACAGTTGAAGCCGAGGTTGCGGTAATGTCAGCAATTGCAGACGTTGTTCCGTACCCGCCAATCACCAGGTATTTGTTGTCTGTTGATGTTGTAAGAAATCCTTCAGACCCACCAAACACACCGGAGGTTTGTATGGGTGTCGTTCCTGATGAAGGAACATTCACCGAAATTCCGGCAACGCCACTGATAGTAAACTCTTTAAGTGTAAGAGGAGAAGATGCCTTGCTGACTGTGCCGGAGGTTTGCAACACAACCAAATTTCCCGGAGTAAAACTTTGGGAAAATACGGATGATGCAAGAAACACGGTGAAAAATAACGTAAAGATTTTTTTCATTTTTAAATTTAATTTGTTTGCTTTTAGTTATTGATAGATCTCTATAAGCAGGTTTTACAGAAGCCTGTTTATGAAGGGTGTTTGATAAAAAATGAATGAAGGAACGCAGGATTTTTTTTATAACAGCGATATCGTTTTGATAAAAAAAAGATAGTATCAGTGTTATTGAAAGGATAAAGAAAGGAAATAAAAACAGGCTTTTGTGGGAGTGGTACATTAATAAAACAACAACAAATTGCTAACAGAAAAAACAAGGTCGTTAATAACTATTTCGTAACAATTTGTTCAAAATAAAATCGTAAATAATTTTATTCCTGCATCAAAATTCATTGTATCAATTTATTATCTGATAATAATTTATTTTTTTGCAATATCGGTTTACGGGTATCGCTGTAATGCAAATTGTATCAATATTTTTTAACCTGGCAATATTAAACCCTATAAGGATAACTGGGTTTACATCTATACCTGAATAATATTTAATGAATCAATAACTCCATCTTTTTTAATAAAAACCAACTCTGTTAACCATAAAACAGGAAGTTCAAAAGGCCTGTTTAAATCAGTAATTTCAAACAAACGATATTCATTATCATTCATAAAGTTTATCACTTTTAGAAAGCTGTTATTAATATCCTTTGATCCCACACCAGCCTCTACCATAAATATTTCGGTTTTACCGAAAAAAGAACTGGCACCTTTCAATACTTCAATATCAAGGCCTTCTGCATCAATTTTTATGATATCAGGAATTGGTAAATTAAGTTCATTGATAAATTTATTAAGTGTTACTACCTCCACAGAAATCTGTTCAAAGCCGTGGCTTGCAGCCTCCTCTTCTGTAAACCGGAATGAACTGCTATCATCTCTGTTAACAACCGTAAATTTAAATGAACCTGGAGCACTGCCTGCTCCTACGGGATAAAATCTAATTTTTTCATTGCTTTCTAATAGATCATTTATAGAGCTTTTCAGCCAGTTCTGCGGTTCCAGTAAACTATAATAGGCATCAGGAAAATAATTTAATGCAGTCCTGGTCCAGTTGCCATGGTTTGCACCAACATCAACAATATGTTTTGGATTATAATTTATTCTTTTTAAAATCGTATAAAAATTTACCAGCAGGTCTGTATGAATTACAATTGGTTTTGAATCATTCCGAAAATGATATCCCAATCTGTTATTCAGTGGTTGCAATATTTTTATCAATATTCTTTTGGCTAAATTTTTCATACTAAGTGCATTTAATTTGTATTTATTGAGCCGAGTTTTTATGAGGTAATATCAAGCCCCTTTCATTTGTTCCTGTACTGCTTGCTTTTTTATTTTTTAAGCATCAATCCAACAATCATCTCCGTCAGGTACAAAAATGTATTCGCCATTGAAATCAAAAAAACTGTTTTCTGTAATCTATTTTTAATGAGTTACTATTTTAGTAAAAAGCCTCCTTTTAAAATAGCCTGAAAAAATATATTTCAAAAAATATAAAAAATGTTTCCAATAAAAATATTTGTTCAGTGAATATTTAAAATAAAGCCTACATATTTGCAGCAAGGGATAATTTAAAGCCAGCAACTTATCCAAAAAGCTGTTCATCGCCGTCCAGTGCTGGCGAAGCAATATTTCTTTTGATAATTTTTTTACAGACATGGGCAGTATTTTTCTCCATTTGTCACTAACAAGCAGGGCGTTTTTCATCCAGGTTTTATCAAAGTTTCCTTCCGAATAATGATGAACAAGTATATCAAAAATTACCGCTACTTTATACCCGGTAAATACCTGTAGTGAAAAATCAATGTCATACCCGTGGAAGCCGGTAAATATTTTTTCATCAAATTGATATTTTGCAAAAACATCTCTTTTGGTACACATCCAGAACCCATCAATACAAACTACTTTTTTAATGGTTGCAGCATCCTCCGGAGAGTCTGTCCTATAAATTTTTTGCTGCCGGTCGCTATCTTTAAAATGCTGGATAAAATTAATTTCACTGGTATAAATAAGCGACGACCATGACGAAGGCACCCAACTTTTTATCCCTCCGCCAGCCAATCCAATCAAACCTACACCAGGAGATTTTAAATGAGCAATTACTTTATGCCCCCACCCAATAGTTTCAAAAGAAATGTCTTCGTGCATGAAGCAAAAAATATCATATTTTGCCCGGGCTGCACCTTTGTTGTAAACCGTACAAATACCTTCGCTGGTAATACTGTTTTCAATTGCAATTATTTCAAAACTAACACCAATGGTATTGGTAATATTTTCTGTTACCTTTTGCAGGGCGGCTTTATTTACAGAGCAAATAATTATTGAAATCATTTTTTTATCTTAACAAAAATTAACTTTCTACTATACTGATAAATGCCGGCATTGCAATTTCATACGCATGTTTTGCCCGTACTTTTTCCTGCGCCTTTAAACCCATTTTATTTCTTAGTTCATGATCCTGCGCCAGTTCATAAATACCCGCCGCCATTTTTATAAGATCGCCATACGGAACGCAATAGCCGCAATCATCTTCAATAAATTCAGGGCTGCCGCCAGCACCTGAAAAACAAACGGTAGGTATGCCAAAAGAAGCTGCCTCCAATATAACCAATGGATAAGGATCTTCTCTTGACAGCAACAGGTGAATATCAACACAAGCCAAATTTTCTATACTGTCATTGCCATGTGGAAGAAGCATAACCTTATTGCGTTGTTCAACTTTTTTATAATCATACAAATCAAAAAAAGAGGAAAGCGTATCCATTCTGAATCCTTTCCAGACAAAGCAAACATTGCTACCCGGAAATAGATTTGCATAAATAGTAATTAGCGGAAAAAATAAATCAAATCCTTTTCTCCATTCATTAGACGCTACTATACCAATTACTACTGCTCCTTCAGGTATAGCATTTTTATATTTAAAAGAAGTAATAAAATCTGCAAAGTCTTTTTTATTTCTATAAACAACAGACATAGGGGTGGGCAATGCCCTGATAATATCTTTTGAAATAGCATGGTTATTAACCAGGTTATTTTTAACCGCTTCTGAACAACCGATAAACAGGCTTGTGTTGCTTAAAACTACCTGCAGACTTTGAAAGTTTGTCGTGATATGAATAGCTGCTTCAAGCTCATGCACATAACAAATGAATTTACATTTAAGGAATAAAAGTTTTTTATGAATATGCCCGTTTGAGATAGTATTAAAAAAAACAAGCGATGTATTTCTGAGGGTGAATAAAATAAAGGCAGCCCGGAAGATGACATATATTCTGCCTGTCAAATTTTTAAGGCCGCTCAACAGCGATGTGGTGTTTAAGTTTTTCTTTTTATTCCACACATAAGTTTTTCCAAGCAACTTAAATTCTTTTGTCAGGTCCCCATCTTCCATCACCAAAATATGGAATGGTATTTTTGATTGCTTCTTAAATTCTTTTATTATTTCTAATAACAGCAACGGAGCACCACTCATATTGGCTTTATGACTAACAAATAAAACTTTTTTGTTTACTTCTTTTACCATTTCAATATTTCCTTTAGCAAGGTATTTCCACAACTGCTTGCTGTAAGTAAACTGGGCTTAATTTAGTACTTCAATGGGTTGTTCATTCATATAAAATTGGGTATCAGGATTTATTACACCTGCATAAAGATGCGATCCAAAATTATTTAATACTGTAAGCTTCGTAGAAGATATCCACTGATCTACCTTTTTTGACATGCTCATAAAACTTGCCTCCACATCCAGCTTGGCATCTCTTACCGGAAAATCAACTTTAAAATTAAACTGGTAATAGCCCGGCTCAATAGAAAAATTAACTCCATTGTTTACTAAACTGCTCGAATGCATTATCAACAGGTGATCGTATTTTATTGCAAAGGATACTTCACAATTTTTAAAACTTTCTAATGCACGAAAGCCAAAAGAAAAAATACAGGTATCACCTGTATAGCAACGGTGTTGATTTTGCAGTGTTTGCCCTTCAAGTTTCCAATCAGTAAAGTAACCCGGCAACGTGTGGGATATTTTTCCTCTTTTACCAGCTTCTGTATCTGTTTCTTCATGTTGATATATAGCAATGATTTCATTCATAGTACCAACTGCTTTTTGCTGCCCCTGTTCCAGCAATAAAGCCTTACTGCATAATTGTTTAACGGCGGCCATGCTGTGGCTTACAAAAAGTACCGTTCTTCCTTCGTTCCTCGAAACTTCCTTCATTTTACCCAGGCATTTTGCCTGGAAAGCGGCGTCACCCACTGCAAGCACTTCATCAATAATTAATATATCGGGTTCCAAATGAGCAGCCACCGCAAAGGCCAGCCGTACATACATTCCCGAACTATATTTTTTTACAGGTGTATCAATATATCGCCCAATTCCTGAAAAGTCCACGATATCATCAAACCTGCTTTTTATTTCCTGCCTGCGCATTCCTAAAATGGCGCCATTAAGAAATACATTTTCTCTACCGGTTAATTCAGGGTGAAATCCTGTTCCCACTTCCAGTAAAGAGGCAACAAGACCATCTATCCTGATGGTGCCGTTGGTTGGTTTTGTAATTTTTGATAATATTTTTAAGAGGGTAGATTTGCCGGCTCCGTTACTGCCAATAATGCCAAAAATTTCTCCTTCCTTTATATCGAAATTAATATCTTTTAATGACCATACATACCCGGAATTATCACCGCTATTACGGTCATTTTTTTCTGCCGCTATCATGTAAGGGTCTTCTTTTTTTCTTACGTTATTCCACCAGCGGTTTAAATCATGCGATATGGTTCCGCTTCCTGTACTTCCTAATTTATACAATTTAGAAAGGCCTTCAACTTCAATTATATTTTTAGACATACTATGAATTCATTTAAAAATTTTTGGGTAATTCAATCTTAATCAACAACCGCCTCTTTTGAATAAGAACGGGTTTCAAACAAATATTGCCCGTATTGAATAAACTTTAATACACCCAGTATGATGGCCGGCAGTATTAGAAAATTAAAGAATAATTGTTTATTGATAATATAAAAACCATCCCTGAAAAACTGGAATGGCAACATGCCGCAAACCAAAATATAATACACTGCCCAGAAACGGTTATTCTCAGAAAGATGCCTGAGAAAATTCATCATAAATCCGGTAATGAACATAAAGAAAAACGACCCAACCGATCCAAAATTAATTATAACCGTACTCCATACACTATCGGCCCCCAGCGGGTTTTGGTAAACGTATCCCATACCTTGTGCAGTTACCATATAGGCTTTAAGGCTGAACAATGTATTGGGAATGAGGTTTAAAAAAGAGGTAAAAAAATTAGCAGGAAAATTAATAACCGGAATATTGTTGGCAATTAAAAATGTGCTTGTGCTGAACCATGTAAAAACCGGTTCGGCCATTAGCGAATATAAACCCCTGTTTAAATTAAAAGCAGTACCCATTCTAAAAGTGCCCACCCAGCTACCTATCATTAAAGCTGCAAGGGCAAATGAAATAATCTGCACCGGCTTCCATCTTTTTGGAGCGTAGGATGTTTTATAAACCAGGTAAATAATAAAGGTTTGGATAACGTACATTCTTCCGCCCATTGACAGTAACAATATCGCTGTTATGATGGTACCTGTAATTAAAACATAAGATACTTTTTGTTTAGTCAGCAATTGGTATAAAAGAAAGAAATTAAAAATCACCAGCAGCGTCGACATTTTACCTCTTGCCCCCGCATCATATACCTGGTAATTACCCAACAATGAGTTTCTGCTGATGTAGGTAAAGATCAACAAAACCGCAATCAACAAAACCGCAATATAAGATACCCCATAACTTGTAAAGGATGCCGGAAAGATTTGCAGTGTTCTTTTGTAAGGCTTGCATAATTTATACAAAAAATGGCCCAGGTAAAAAGCGGGTAGCCAGGATAAAGTGATGAGTATATAAGCTAGTAATTTATCTTTTGGTATCAGTTTAAAAAAGCCCTGGAACATTTCCATACCCTGAAATCCTTTAAAGGCATTGGTAGTTCCCACAATATAAGGCGTGAAAAGATAAAATATATATCCAAAAAAAAACAGGATTTTATGATCAATAAGATAATATCGGCGCATTAGAAATATAAAAAGCTTTTACACAGTTAGGTCAGCATCACAATACAATCAAAGGAATTACTTTTTTTGCTTACCGTATTAACTTTTAGAAAACTTAATGTTAAGGTAATCTTCAACCATGCCCATATCTTATACTTTTGCTTTTTTTTACACCTGGTTCAGACTATTTATTTGTATGAAGAATATTTTATTGCGTTTTAAAAATAATACTAAACAAAATTTATTGAAACATTCAACATTTAGGATGCAGTATTCTTTAACTACAAAATTCCTTCTTTTCTTTCTATTATTGTTTTCTCTGCAGACTGTTACACTTGCGCAAAGCACAGGAGACCTCACCAATGTAAGAACCGAAGAACTAACAGACGATCAGATCAGGAGATTTATTATTGAAGCGGACCGCCTGGCACTTAAGGATGAACAGATTGAACAAGTGGCCATGCAAAGAGGTATGAATCCCGTAGAAGTAGTTAAACTTAAAGACAGGATACAGGCCACACGTAAGGCATTATCTTCTGCCAACTATCAGCCAGGTAATGGCCATACAAGAACGTCAGCAATCATTGATTCAGTAAGCTCCCTTGAACAAAAACCCCTTGATAATTTTAATGCAGTATTTTCAGAATTAAAAACAAAAAACTTTGGTTTTGAAGTTTTTAATAACAGGAGGCTTACGTTTGAACCCAATTTAAAATTACCCACTCCACTAAATTATCGCCTGGCAACTGATGATGAATTGCTTATTGATGTTTCAGGATATTCAGAAATTACTTATCGCCTAAAAGTTACGCCGGAAGGATTGATCAGGATACCGGTAGCCGGAACTATCGCAGTAAGCGGCCTTACAATAGAGGAAGCTAAAAGGGCCATCATCAAAAAATTATCAGCCACCATTTATTCAAATATTAAGTCGGGCAAAACAACTGTTGATGTAAACCTTGGGGCCATAAGAAGCATGAAAGTTACAGTAATTGGTGAAGCAACTTTACCGGGTACATATACACTCCCATCCCTGGCCTCTGCTTACAATGCATTGTATGCTTGCGGCGGCCCAAACTTAAATGGATCATTTAGAAATATACAGGTAATAAGAAACAATGCTACCATTGCTACCATTGATGTTTACCAGTATCTGATAAACGGAAGCAAAAAAAATGACATCCGCTTAATGGATGAAGATGTGATTAAGATAAATACCTATGCTGTAAGGATTGAATTAAAAGGCGAAGTGAAAAAGCCCGGCTTGTATGATATGGCACCGGGTGAAACTGTCGGCCAGCTTTTTAAATATGCAGGCGGCTTTACAGACAATGCATATACTGACAGGGTGCAGGTTTTTAGGAACACCTCTAAAGATAGAAAAGTTACTACCATAACAGAAAAACAAATAGCAACAGCCATACCTGAAAAGGGAGATAGCTATATTGTTGGAAGAATATTAAACAGGTTCACCAACAGGATAAGTATCAGGGGTGCTGTGTACAGGCCAGGTGAATACGAATTAAGGGAAGGAATGACCTTAACACAATTGATTAATGAAGCCGATGGCATAAGGGAAGATGCTTTTACCAGCAGGGCTACATTGCACAGGCTAAAGGCTGATCTGAGCCCCGAAATTCTTGCATTTGATGTGGAAAAATTATTAAGTGGCGAACTAAAAGATATTGTATTAAAGCCAGAAGACCGTATAAAAATTTCGTCCAAATTTGATTTAAAGGAAGGCTATTTTGTTAGCATTGAAGGTGAGGTATCTGCACCGGGAATATTTTTATACGAGGAAGGCATAACTGTTCAGGACCTCATATTAATGGCTGGTGGATTAAAAGAAGCTGCGTCATTGCAGCGTGTTGAAATTTCAAGAAGGGTTAAAGATGCAGTGATAGATTCTGTATCTGCCAACCCATCCGACTCTGCTTATATTAAAACGGCTATTATTTTTCAGCAGGATATTACAATGGACCTTAAAGACAGTTTGGTAATTCCAAAAATTACGCTGCTGCCATTTGATGAAGTATCTATACGCCCTGCGCCTGGTTATTATGTTCAAAAGAATGCTGTGATTGAAGGAGAGATTATTTATTCAGGCAAATACACAATGCAGGGAAAGAACGACAGAATATCTGACCTGGTAAAGCGTTCCGGCGGCCTTACATCGCAGGCCTATCCAAAAGGAGCTGTTTTGGTGAGAACAAAAAACCTAACCAGGAGTGAGCAGAACAACAGTGAGCAAGGACTAACTAATTTATTAAAGCAGAATTATGAAGCAGGTGTATCACAGGTTTTATTACAGAACCAGCTTGAACTCCTTACCAGAAGAAGATCGGAAAATGTGGGTATTGATCTGCAGAAAATTTTAGACAATCCAAAATCGGAGTATGATCTTTTTTTAAATGATGGCGATACCTTACGCATTCCGAAGCA
>JANYFT010000082.1 GCA_025359625.1 Ferruginibacter sp. | reverse complement strand
AAACTCCAGGCCAAGAACAAGAGAAATCGAAATAGGAAATACAAAAGCAGCCAGGTGAAAAGTGATGTCATTTACATATGCGCCCATATTAAGGAGCAAACTCAAATTAAATGCTGTCCAAAAAATTATATAACAGATGGCGCCACCTGCTATAATATAAGCCCCGCTTACTTTTTGTCTTACACCATTAAAGGCAATAATTAATATGAGCAAAGGGACTAAAATTTCCATTCCAAAAGAGATAAATGGCCATTTATTATTATCGCCATACAAACTGATTAATACATTTGATAATTGAAGAAGAGTAATCAATACAATCAACAATCTGGTTTTTTGCTTTAATAATAAATACATAGATAAAGCCAGCGATATACCTGCAAACATAAATGCAATTAATACTACCAATGCATTGAAGTTGCGGTCTTCTACAAAATTTGAACTGTATTGTTTTACGAGGTATATGTTTCCTATCAAAGAAAAGAAGGCCCATAAGCTAAACGATAAATTAGATCTTGATACAGGATAAAATAGGTATAAAATTAGGTGGGTTATAAAAAATACCAGGCAAAACCCAACGTTAAAGCCTTCATTTATGGGAGCTCTATGAGAGCTGTAGATGTTGATAGCGTTACTGATTTTTACAAGTTTGACCCTGAAGAGAAAATGGCGCATGTTAAATACATTCCTATACGTCATTCCAGGCTGAAAAAAATAACGCACAGATAGTGTTTGTATGCCACCTGTTTTTGGAAAAATAAGTAGCGGTTTACCCATGGGGTTAAAGGCTTTTATTTGTTTTTTATCGTTACTGATAACTCCATATTCCTTTATTTTTTCCCCGTTAAAAAATACCTGTGTAGCCCCCGATTGCTCAATCATCAGGGAATAATTTTCTTTTTCTTTTACGGGTACTGTAAAGTACAACCGCAACCAACATACACTATCCCTTTCTGCCAGAGGTAATGCATCAAAAATAAATTTATCGGGGTACACTTCTTTCCAGGCTGGGCTGTCATTGTCTTGTTTTGACCATTCAGCATTGTCACCTTCGTGCCACCTCCATTCTTTATCCAAAAGAATCCCCGTAGGTGGCAAGCTGTCAATTTTAAATATACCCGTTTGTTGGCCGTACGAAAAGAACTGGCACGCAATCAATAAAAAGAAGATTGAATATTTCATGCTAAATTTTGTAATGGTAAGATTATTGAAAATACTGAGCCTTCCCCTTCCTTCGTCTCTACTTTTATTTCTCCGGCATGTGCTTTAATGATATCATAACTTAAGCTCAATCCCAGCCCGGTTCCCTGGCCTGTTGGTTTGGTGGTGAAAAAAGGCTGAAATATTTTATCAACAACTTTTTGTGGGATGCCATTGCCATTATCTGTTACCGATATTAAAATTTTATCACCCTCCCTTTTTGTACTTACTGAAACAATTGGCTCGTACACTTTGCCTTCTGCTTTTTGCTTTTCATTCACTGCATAAAATGCGTTGTTGTACAAGTTTAGCAATACCCTGCCAATATCCTGCGGAATGACATTTAATTTCCCAATGTTCTCATCAAAATTAGTTTTCATGGCTGCATTAAAGGATTTGTCTTTTGCACGAAGGCCCTGGTAGGAGAGCCGAATGTACTCATCAGCCAAAGCGTTAATATTGGTTGGTTCTTTTACACCGTTACTGCTGCGGCTGTGTTGCAGCATTCCCTTAACAATGGCTTCAGCTCTTTTACCATGGTGATTTATTTTTGCTTCATTTTCTCCAATGTCTTTTGCGATTGTTTTTACTTCTTCATAATTACCTTTTTCAATTTCTTCATTCATCTCCCCAATTAATTCTTTATTTACCTCGCTAAAATTGTTCACGAAGTTCAACGGGTTCTGTATCTCATGGGCAATGCCTGCGGTGAGTTCACCAAGGCTGGCCATTTTTTCTGATTGGATTAATTGTGTTTGGGTAGCTTTAAGATGCTTAAACGCTGCTTCGAGTTGTAAATTAGCTCGTTGTTTATAACGGTTATTTCGCCAAACTAACAGAGAGAAAATTACAGAAGATACCAGTACACCAAATAATGAATACAGCAGGTATTTATTCCTATTGGCAGTTTCTTTCTTTTGCAGTTCGTACAAACTTTTTTGTTCGTTCAGCTTAATTAATTCCAGTTGTTTTTGTTTTTCAACATCGTAAAGTGTATCCCGGGCATCAATATATATTTGAAGGTATTTATTGGATTCTTGCGTATTTGATTTTGCGTATTCTGCCGCTAGTATTTTTGAAGCGTCATGAATGGCGATATTATTTTTTGAGGTTTGCCCGTATTGTAAATATATCAATGCATAATAAATAGCAGAGTCGCTTTGATTTGACACATGAAACGCATTGGATAGGGCCAGAGAATTATTAGACGCTAAATGATAATACCTGATTGCTTCGGGGTAATTTTTTTGCGCAAGGGCTATATTGCCTAAAAGATTGTAGGAGTTATTGGCTAGATCTGGAAGTACATCCGGGTATTTTTTCAGGTATTGAGAAAGAATATTTGCATAATACGTGGCGGAGTCAAGCTTGCCTAATGCCACATAGGTTATTCCTAATTGCATATAAGTGGGCCATTTTGTCAACCCGTTTCCAGCTATAAAAAAGGGATTATGCAGGGCCTTTTGCAGCCAGTTTAAGGCATCTTCCTTATCTTCTTTTGTAAATGAATTTATAAACATTATGTTGTATAGCAATAGCAATTTTTCTGGATAATTATTTTCGCATAGTCGTATAGCTTCATTGGCGTCCATAGTGGCTTTTGCCCATTCACCTATAAAAGAAAAGCAAAAGGCAGATTGTGACAGGCAATCAATTTTTCCTTCCCGGTAGCCGATCTTCTCTGCAATGTTATCTCCTTCTTTAGCATACCTGATAGCTACAGTCGGATCAAATGTCAAATACATTCGGGTTAGTACTACCAGTTTGTTAACCTTTGAACTATCATTTGGATAGGATGGTAGACGTTTAGTAATGCTGTCAACATATTTTTGATCGAAACCCATCGGCTGAGAATAAGCTGTATATGCACATTGTAAAATACAAACCAGTACCAGCCATTTTATCTTTCTAATAAATTTTCGCATCATCTTTTATTATTTATTTTGAATTGCTAATTCTTGTTCACTGTATTGTCCAAAACTCTTTTTCCGTACATGCCTCTTTGCTACAAATGGATTGTTATTATACCAATGGTAATAGAATGATAAACTCTACACCTTCACCTTCCTTTGTTTCCACTTTTATTTCGCCCTCATGTGCTTTTACAATATCATAAGCTAAACTTAATCCAAGGCCGGTTCCCAGTCCTGTTGGTTTTGTGGTAAAGAATGGTTGAAAAATTTTGTCAACTATTCTTTGAGGAATGCCGTTGCCGTTGTCTTTCACCCTAATCTCAACTTTATTATTTACTTTTTTTGTATTCACTGAAACTGTTGGTTCATAATTTTCAGCCTGCTGTATCTTCTTTTCATTCACAGCATAAAACGCATTGTTGTACAAATTCAATAACACTCTTCCAATATCCTGCGGGATGATATTTATGTTGCCAATGCTTTCATCAAAATTTGTTTTTAATGTGGCATTGAAACTTTTGTCTTTTGCCCGCAAACCCTGATACGCCAGCCGTAAATATTCATCACACAACGCATTTATATCGGTTGTTTCTTTATGCCCTGTGCTGCTGCGGCTGTGTTGAAGCATACCCTTTACAATAGCATCAGCACGTTTGCCGTGATGGTTTATTTTTTCTGAATTTTCTTTGATGTCGTCTAGCAATTCATTTACTTCCTTGTCTTCAATTTTTAATTTTTCATTTTTCATTTTTAATTCTTCAATGAGTTCTGTATTTACTTCTGAAAAATTATTTACAAAATTCAACGGATTCTGTATTTCATGTGCAATGCCTGCGGTGAGTTCGCCGAGGCTGGCCATTTTTTCTGACTGGATGAGCTGGGCCTGGGTACTGGTGAGGTTTTTTAAAGTTTGCTCTACTTTTTGTTTTTCCTTATTTAATAGAATGTTTGCCTTTTGTTTTTGGCGGGTTAAAAAAGCAAATCCTGCGACCACCAATGTTAGAAACACAATAATAACTACAAATTTCTTTTGCCTTTCTTTATCCAATTGCATTACCGCTGCTTTTTCTTTTTCTGCTAT
>JANYFT010000052.1 GCA_025359625.1 Ferruginibacter sp. | reverse complement strand
TACCGTGTTGGTCAACATAATAATCCCGTGCAGGTGGTTGGGCATTATTTGAAAAACATCCCATTCAAAATTTGTAAACCGCTCTGATAATTTTAACCATTCCTCATATCCAATCATTCCGTATTCATTCAATATCATTTCATCGTTTTCAATTTTCCCAAAACGATGTATCCTGTTCTGGCAACATATTGTTACAAAATACAAACCTGCCTGTGAATAATCATACTCTTTCAAACGAATACTTCTGCGATGGTGCATGTTGGGGTTGTAAGACATGTTCTAATTTTATAGAGTTGAAGTTGTTACTTCTCTCAATGGGTAAAGTTGTAAAATTATTTTGCAGATTTTCCTATCATTGCTTTATAAATCACTTCATGAATAGAAGGCCTTACATTCATTTTTCCAAGCAAGGGATTGTCTCCCACAGGTGTAACCCTGTTACTTAAAAATACATACACCAATTTTTTTTCAGGATCGGCCCAAGTGCAGGTTCCGGTAAAGCCGGTATGCCCAAAACTTAGTGGTGAGGCACTTAAACAGGGATATGGTTCCGGACGGGTGGCATTATCTTTCTCTGGTTTATCAAAACCAAAACCTCTTCGGCTGATGGTGCTGTGGTAGGCTGTAAACAGATCTACCGTTGCTTTTTTAAAATAACGGGTGCCATTTATCTCGCCTCCGTTCAGCAGCATTTGCATAATCACAGCAATATCGTACGCACTGCTGAACAAACCTGCATGGCCGGCAACGCCACCAAACATAGCAGAACCAGGATCATGCACGTCTCCCTGTATCAATTCCATGCGGAAAACCTTTTCATTTTCTGTAGGGGCTATGCGGTTCAATGGCAAATATTCCCATGGCCTGAAACCAGCCGAGGTTAATCCCAACGGAAGATAAAATTCTTTTTTTACATACTCATTTAATGGCAGGCCACTGATGGCTTCCACCACTTTGCCTAAAAAAATAAAATCATTGTCACTGTAAATATATTTACCTGTTGGCCCCAGCGGACTTTGTAAAATTTTGTGGTACATCGTATCCCTGTAATCATTGCGCATAAATAAATTATCCGCTACTCTTATGTGGAAAGAATCGCTTTGCTGATGCACAAAATATTTTGGAAGGGGAATACCTGTAACTGTATCAATCGCCTGCCGGTAAAATGGAATAAAGGCAACAAGTCCTGCCTGGTGCAGCAAGATATTTTCCATTAAGAGATGTTCTTTATTACTACCCTTTACCATTGGCAGGTAATCGCCCAATTGTTTTTTCAGATCAATCTTACCCTGCTCATACAAGCGCATAATAGAAATAGTTGTAGCGCAAATTTTTGTAACAGATGCCATATCATACACAGACGCCATTGTTACCGGGGCTATATTATCATAATTAAAATGACCGTACGCTTTTTGGTAAGCGATCTTTCCGTCTTTTACTACCAATACAACACAACCAGGGGTAGCGCCTTTGCTGATGGCATTGTTTGCTATGGAATCTATACTGTTTAGTTTTGCAATGTCAAGGCCAACTGTTGCAGGATCTGCAACAGGTAAAGTTGCCGCAGCCGTCATGATACCGCTGCCAAATGGATAGGCTTCACAAACCGTAACAGGCAATTTTCCTTTCGCAGTAATTTTCCCCTGCAAAAGATCAATGGTTGCATTTTGTGTGTACTCATCATCTTCGTAACAGGCCACTACATTTTTTGCAGCACAAAAGTTTTTGATGGCGTATGGATTACCAAATACAAAACTGATGCTGTTGGTTTCCTGTTGTAACTGTGTTGCCAGGTCAATAGCTGGGGAAGGCAGGCCAAAATTATTGGCTGGCCTTCGGCTGTAATTATGGATGCCAATCACCACTTTTTTATACCTGCTTTTTATTAAAGCCACAATTGATAGAATCCTTATGGGATCAGCTTTGTAATCAAAATAAAATACAGCAGCATTAAAATCGGCACGCATTCTTTTGGCAAAAGCATTATCGGTATTGATGCCAATACCAACATAGGCAATATCCGTTGTTGGATTTTTTGTATCAGCAACCAACGGGAAAAAATTATCGCTCGTTTTGTTTAATACCGTGATGGCATTTTCTGCTACCAGCTTTTTCATAGCAGGAATGTCTTTGTTTAAGTCGGCTGTAATATTAACGGTATTGATTGGTTCAAAACGGCCTCCTCCATATTGGTACTTTGCCGTTAACACCCTTTTGCAATGCAGGTCAATATCCTGCCACCTTAGCTCCTTGTTTTCGATGGCGTCTTTTATTTTCTGAATGGTTGAATCCACATTGCCCGGCAGGCAAAGCATATCATTACCAGCTATCAACGATTGTACAGAAGCTGCTCCTCCGGGAAAATACTTTTGTACACCCTGCATTTCCAGCGCATCAGTAAAGGTCAATCCCTGGAATCCTATTGTGTTACGCATCAGGCCGTTTACATTTTTTTGCGAAATTGAAGTTGCCCTGTTAG
This sequence comes from Ferruginibacter sp., assembly GCA_025359625.1. Taxonomy (GTDB): domain Bacteria; phylum Bacteroidota; class Bacteroidia; order Chitinophagales; family Chitinophagaceae; genus Ferruginibacter. The sequence continues at coordinate 58,925 of JANYFT010000052.1, read as the reverse complement.
GCGTGCTATCAATCACCGGAATGTATAAATGTGCCATCATCACACTGCCAATACCCGCCTGAAAAATTTCACGAAAAGGGTACAACTCCAGCGAATCTAATTGAGCCATGGTTTTATTAATTACCGGAAGATCAAAATGAGAATCAACAGCAACATCGCCATGCCCGGGAAAATGTTTGGCACAGGCCATCACTCCAGATTCCTGCAACCCCTGCATATATTTTATACCATACAATGCTACTTTGTATTTGTCTTCCCCAAAACTGCGGTCGTTAATAACGGGGTTATTGGGATTGTTGTTGATATCCACTACCGGCGCATAGTTAACATTAATGCCCAAGCGCCTGCATTGTTCTCCCACTACATTGCCATATTGGTGAACAATCGTTGCATCCTGTACAGCACCCAACATCATCTGGTGCGGTAAGGCGGTTACGCTATCAAACAGGCGCATGCCAATACCCCACTCTGCATCAATGCAAGTCATCAACGGTGTTTGTGCAAGGTGTTGTAATTTATTGATGATGTTAGCCAATTCCACCGGATTTCCCTGGAACGGACAGATGCCGCCTACGTTGTATTTTTTTATGGCTTCGGCTACGGTGCTATCATAATAGATGGGTGTTTTGGTTTTAAAATCGTAAGCAGATAAACGCAAAATCATTAACTGGGCAATGCGCTGATCGGGGGTTAAGCTATTGAATACACTGTCTGCCCATTTTTGCGCAAGCATTGTTGTTTGTGCGTTACCTGCAAGAACCCCCAGTTGTAACATGATAAACAGAAAATGGATTCTTCTCATAATGAATAGATATGCAACACAAATTAAGCACATTTCAATAGAGATGAGTTCATAAAATATTTTTAACTTTACGCTATGTCAATTGCAGAAAGATATCGCCCTTATTATACTTATGAAGATTATTGCCAATGGGAAGGAAATTGGGAATTAATTGAAGGAATGCCTTATGCGATGTGCCCTGCACCTGTACCGGCGCACCAAAGTGTAAGTGTGTTGCTAAATTTTGAATTTGTAAAAGCATTGAAAAAATGCAAAAATTGTAAATTGTTTCAGCCATTAGACTGGAAAATAAAAGAAGATACCATTGTACAACCGGACCTATTGATCGTATGTGATAAGATAGAAAAAAAATTCCTGGATTTTCCGCCTGTATTGGTCGTAGAAATATTATCACCGTCTACTGCTTCTAAAGACAGGGGCGAAAAAATGGAATTGTACCAATCACAAAAAGTAAAATATTATTTGATCGTCGATCCGCAGTTTAAAAAATTAGAAATATACGAATACATCAATACCCAATACGAGCCAGTATCCATAAACCCGGAAACGTATCATTTTATACTCCACGATAATTGTACAGCAGAGGTTAACCTCCTGGATATTTGGGAATAAGCAATCTGTTATCTACGTAATTTTACAAAAAACAAAGGAGAAATTTTGCCCGACATCATACAATTATTGCCCGATAATATTGCCAACCAGATTGCAGCAGGTGAAGTAATTCAGCGGCCTGCCAGTGCTGTTAAAGAATTGATGGAAAATGCCGTAGATGCCGGTGCGACAGAAATTAAACTGATTGTAAACGATGCCGGCAAAGCACTGATACAGGTTATTGACAATGGCAAAGGGATGAGCGAAACTGATGCCAGGATGAGCTTTGAAAGGCATGCCACTTCCAAAATAAAAAATATAGATGATCTGTTTCATATTAAAACCATGGGGTTTCGTGGAGAGGCATTGGCCAGTATTGCTGCCGTATCGCAGGTAGAATTGAAATCAAAAAAGGCGGAAGATATCACCGGTACTTACATTGAAATAGATAACAGTGTGGTAAAAAAGCAGGAAGCGGTAGCCATGCAACAAGGCACCAGTATTGCCATGAAGAATTTATTTTTTAATGTGCCTGCCAGGAGAAATTTTTTAAAGAGTAATCCATCTGAATTGCGCCATATTGTGGATGAATTTATAAGGGTGGCTATGGCGTTCCCTGATATCTTTTTTTCTTTAACCAGCAACGGTCAGCAGGTTTTTCATTTAGAAAAAGGTACGTTAAAACAACGTATTGTGCAGGTATTGGGTAATAGTTATAATGCCAAACTGGTAAGCGTTCAGGAGCAAAGCGATTACATGAATATTTACGGTTTTGTGGGCAAGCCTGAAACGGCAAAAAAAACCAGGGGCGACCAATACTTTTTTGTTAACAACCGCTTTATAAAAAGTGCCTACCTGAACCATGCAGTCATGGGTGCCTTTGATGAGATGATTGCAAAAGATGGATTCCCGATGTACACCTTATTTATTGACCTTGATCCGGCACAGATTGATATTAATGTGCACCCTACCAAACAGGAAATAAAGTTTGAAGATGAAAGGATCGTGTATGCTTTTGTAAAAAGTGCCGTTAAGCATGCACTGGCACAATTTAGCATTACACCCACTTTGGACTTTGAATTGGATTCATCCATCCAGCATTTAGATGCAGTAAGCAAACCGTTTACTGACGAAAGAAAATCATCTGCTGCTTCTACTTCTTTATACAATACATTTAGCCAAAAAAACCAGGCGCACTTTATTGAAAACAAGAGTGAGTTAAAACACTGGAAAGATTTGTATGAACCGGCTAAAGGAGAATCGGGCGTTCTAAATACAACAGCCGCTAAAGAAATTGTAGAAACCGTAACAGCCAGCCGTGAGCCGGGATTTGTGAGCCTGCAGGCTTTAGCAGCTCATCCTGCAATTGCAACAGGGCATTTAACCCAGTTGCATAATACGTATATCATTGTACAAAATGATACGGGTTTTTTCGTGATCCATCAGCAGAATGCGCATGAACGGATCCTGTATGAACGTTTTATAAAAGCAGTAGATGGCAAACCGATCGCCATTCAGCAAAATTTATTCCCGATAACGATAGCGTTAACAACAATGGATATGGGAATAGTAAATGAACTGTTACATGAACTGCATTTTTTGGGCTATCATCTGGAGCCCTTCGGCAACAATACTTTTGTAATTCAGGGCACTCCCGCAGATGTAGACCAGGGAAACGAAAAAATTGCCATTGAAAAAATACTGGAGCAGTTTAAACATTTTAGTTCCGATTTAAAATACAGTAAAAGGGAAAAATTATTTCGTTCACTGGCATGGCAACAGGCTATTAAAGCTGGCACTCCCCTTACACAAAAAGAAATGAAAATATTAGTTGAAGATTTATTTTCCTGCAATGCACCAAACATTACCCCCAATGGCAAACCAACTTATACTGCGTTTAAAAAAAACGAGTTGGATAAGATGTTTGGAAGGTAGTTTCTCCCGGGCAGATACAAACTTTATTTTATAAAATTAAAAGTTACCATCATAATAGTAACAAAAAGACAGAGGAGTCCTGATAGAAAAATAATATCAGCAATGCTTTCATACCTGGTTGATTTTTTTGAGGTGCTGCGAATAGAAAGGAATGATAAGATACTGCTGCTCATAAATAGCATAGTAGCAACAGAAGTGCATTCATCAATAAAAGTTGTACCATTTAATTTCAATACTTTTAAAGACGTAAGTACCAAAAAGCAAATACCGAGTAAGTTAGCGGAGGTATTTAAAATGTGGGGCGCCTTATTGTTGTTATCTCCCATGGAATTGTATTGTAACGTAAAATTAGTTTTCTATCCCTACCCATGAGTTAAGCGCAGGTTAATTGTATGCACTTTGGCAAGACCTAAATATAATAGTTAGACACGTTTTTATTATTCATTCAATAAGTAGCGGCAATAACATTTCGCTATTATGCAAATGTTGTATGATAGCGAATAGTAAATACAAAGTATTTAGTACTTTCACAACCTTAAAATAACAGCATGGCCTTTACTGTTGAAAGTAAAACTGAAAATGGTTTTAATAAAACGATCCTGAAAGATAACGATACCCAAACCTCAGTAGAAATAATCCCATCCTGTGGTGCGATCCTGCATGCTTTTACAGTTTTGCACAACGGCCGTTCTATTAACGTGATTGATCAGTATACTTCTGCTGAAGACTTTGCCAAAAATGTGGAAACAAAAGGTTTTAAAAGTTGCAAGCTATCACCATTTGCATGCCGCTTAAAAAATTCTATTTATCATTTTGGTGAAGAACAATATACAATCAATAAATTTTTATTGGATGGAACTGCGATACACGGATTAATATACGACGCAGCATTTACAATAATGCAGCAGGAAGCAAACAGCGATAATGCAAGTGTTGTTTTAACTTATGCTTACAAAGGCAGCGAAAACGGTTACCCCTTTATGTACGATTGTACAATAACCTATACTTTAGAAAAAGAAAATACCCTGCACATCGTAACTGAAATTACCAACAAAGACAAAGGGTTAATTCCAATGCAGGATGGCTGGCACCCTTATTTTACACTCGGTGGAAAAATAGATGACCTGCAACTGGAATTTCAAAGCAAAGAAAAAATAATTTTTGATGACAAATTGGTACCTACTGGTCAAACAATTCCCTATCATGAATTTAATTCACTACAAAAGATCGGTGATACATTTTTAGACAATTGTTTTTCATTAAACTTTGCAGAGTGCCAGCCATTATGTGTTTTAAGAGACCCGGTGCAAAAATTGCAATTAGAAATTCGCCCTGATAAATCTTATCCCTATTTGCAGTTATATACTCCTCCTCACCGCAATAACATTGCTATTGAAAATTTAAGTGGCATACCTGATGCGTTTAATAATGGAATAGGTTTAATAATTTTGGCCCCCCAAACAAATGCGATATTTGCTACTACTTATAAAATAACTCCCTTAAATTAACTGATGAACCCGATTGCTGCAACCGTTTTAAAACGCTTTAAAGAAAGTTTTGCTTCTGAACCTGCATTGTATTTTTCTCCCGGCCGCATAAATTTAATTGGTGAGCACGTTGATTACAATGATGGGTTTGTGATGCCTGCTGCAATTAATAAAGGTGTGTACTATGCCATTGCAGAAAACCAAAGCAACGACATTCATTTTTACGCCATGGATTTTGACGAGTGGCTTTCCATCGCAATTACTGATGTAAAAAAAATTAGCGGGTGGAAAAATTATGTGCTAAGTGTAATAAACGAATTTTTATTATTGGGTTGTAAAATAAATGGATTTGATTGTGTATTTGCCGGCGATATCCCACGAGGTTCAGGAATGAGTTCATCTGCTGCGGTGGAGGGCGGGCTTGCCTTTGCACTTAACGAAATGCTGCATACCGGTTTAAACAGGGTAGGGCTGGCATTGCTTTGTCAGCGGGCAGAGCATAATTATCCTAATGTAAATTGCGGCATTATGGACCAGTTTGCCAATATGATGGGAAAGCAGGAGCAGGTGTTGCTATTAGATTGCAGGAGCATGCAACATCAATATTTTCCATTGCACATGAAAGGGTATAAAATTGTTTTACTAAATTCTAATGTTCAGCATACACTAATATCCGGAGAATACAATACACGCAGACAACGTTGCGAAGAAGGGTTAAGCATATTAAAGAGCCAGTTAAAAAACATTCAGTCTTTTAGAGACATAACGAAGATAGCCGATTTACAGGTTTACAAAAGCAATATGCCAGAGAAAGTATATAACTGTTGCCTGTATGTAATAGAAGAGATTGCACGTGCAAAAAAAGCTGCTGAGCTGTTGCAACAGGATAATTTAATTGCGTTTGGCAAACTGATGTATGCAACACATGAAGGATTAAGTAAGTTGTATGAAGTAAGTTGTGCAGAATTGGATTTTTTGGTTGAATTGGCAAGCCGAAATAGGAATGTAATTGGCGCACGGCTGATGGGTGGCGGCTTTGGAGGCTGCACAATTAATTTAGTAGCAGTTGATGCGATCGATCAATTTATTGAGGAAACCAGCAAAGCTTACCAGCAGCATTTTGATATAATACCAGCCGCCTACATTGTTGAAACTGGAGATGGAACCAAAGAAATAGACGTTACACTTTAATGTAAATTTTCTTCTTATCCAATACCCACGCAAAAAACCACATCATTGAAATAAAACAAAGGGCATAAATTAAAGAGCCCGCCCTTGGCTCAGCCGGCAATATTTTTTTACATACCGTTTCATAAAACCAATTGAATGGAGTTAGGTAAATGGGTTTTCCATCGGCAGCAATACTACCAGGTATTTGTATCAATGCCAGTAGCCTTGGCAACACGCCGCTCAGTACAAAAATGAACAATGCATTTTTACCAAACACATCAAAGAAGCGGGCCCACCTTCCTTTCCAGCCCTTGAATTCGATAAGGTATATCATCACTGCTAAAATAAGCAATGCTAATCCGGTGGTGTAAACTGTGTAACTACTGGTCCATATTTTTTTGTTGATAGGAAAAACCATATCCCAGCAATAACCTGTAAATATCAAAACGCAACCGGCTACAAAAAGGCCGTTTACCATTTCTTGTGTTTTTCCTTTTTGCAAAATATAGCTACCTGCCAGATATCCAAATATTACTTGCACGATGGCACCAAAAATACTCATCAATCCTTCGGGGTCAAATGATGAGCCTTCACCTTTATAAATATGCGCTTCTCCAACCAATGCCAGGTCTACTTTCGTTCCAAACCAGCCTGCCAGGCTAAAGGGATCTGCAGGGTTAGCCGCCACACATAAAAACCAATAAGCCAATAATAAAAATGCACTCACTACAAAAGCACCTTTCTGTTTAAAATAATGTGTAATTACGGATGCGAAAAAGTAGCAGAGTGCAATGCGTTGTAATACCCCGAAGATGCGGATACCTGCGGCCTTTCCATCTGCCGTAATATAAGCCCATGGCTTGCCAACCAATTGTCCGTTATCCCATTTAATAAAAGGAAACCAGTTTAGAAATATTCCAATCAAAAAAATAAGTAAGGTCCTTTTGATAATTTTTTTCCAGAACACCATTTCTCCGGCGGCTTCCAGCTTTGGTAAAACAAAAGCCATGGCATTGCCAACGGCAAATAAAAAAAATGGAAATACAAGATCAGTTGGGGTAACGCCATGCCAGGGTGCATGTTCAAGCGGAGTGTAGATATGCCCCCAACTGCCGGGGTTATTTACCAATATCATCAGTGCCACCGTGGCACCACGAAATACATCAAGGGAATAGAAGCGTTGGTTCATGCCTGGCAGTTTGATTAAAGAAAAGAAAGGTAATTAATTCTTTTCACTCAACTCCAGCCAGCGCATTTCTTTTTCATCCAATAATTGTACAATAACGCCAATGCGTTCGGCAGCTTTTTGTAGTTCATTAAAGCCAGGATTACCTGCGTTCATTGTTGTTTCCAATCCCACTTTTTCTTTTTGTAATTCCGGCATTTCTTTATCCAGCAGTTCCAGTTCCCTTTTTTCTTTAAACGATAATTTTTGCCCGCTGCCAGTAGAGCTTGCAACCGGGGCAGGTTCTGCCACTTTTGTTTCCTGTTTTATAATTTGCCTTTCATCAGTTAAACTGCCATTGGTAATGGCTTCTCTGTATTGGGTATAGTTGCCGGGATAATCCCTTATTACCGCATTGCCTTCAAAGGCAAATAAGTGATCTACCATCCTGTCCATAAAATAACGGTCATGGCTAACAATCAGGATGCAGCCGGGATATTCCATTAAAAATTCTTCCAGCGTTCTCAGAGTTTGCAGATCAAGGTCATTGGTAGGTTCATCAAGTACCAAAAAATTGGGGTTTAAAAACAGAACACTCATCAAATGCAACCGGCGTTTTTCACCACCACTTAATTTGCTTAAGGGAGTAAACTGTTGCTCTGCAGAAAAACCAAATTTCTCCATAAATTGGCTGGCACTAATTTTTGTGCCATCATTTAAAGGAAAATATTCAGCCATGTCTTTTACATATTCAATAGCCCTTTTATCTTCCTTGTACACCAATCCATCCTGGCTGAAATTACCAAATATCACCGTATCGCCATGGTTGATCTTACCGCTATCCGGAGCTTCCAGTTGCAAAGCGATTTTTAAAAAGGTAGATTTTCCTACCCCATTTTTTCCTACTACCCCAATACGTTCGCCACGTTTAAAGGTATAATCAAAACCTTTCATTATCTGCAGATCGCCATAGCTTTTATGCACTTTTATTAACTCCAAAATCTTGCCTCCCAGCCTTGTCATCTTCACCTGCAGACTTACTTCTTCCACATCTTTTTTTAATTTTACCCGGTCTTCTACTTCCACAAAAGCATCTTGCCTGCTTTTACTTTTAGTGGTACGGGCTTTAGGCTGCTTGCGCATCCATTCCAACTCTTTTCTAAAAATATTTTTATCTTTTTGTAATTCACTTTGCTGCACTTCGAGCCTAAGACTTTTTTGTTCTAAAAAATTATCATAATCGCCTTTGTACACATACACTTTCTCTTCATCAATTTCAACAATTTCATTGCTAACGGCATCTAAAAAATAGCGGTCATGTGTAACCAGTAAAAGTGTAACTTTTGCCGCAGCAAGGTAATCTTCCAGCCACTCGATCATATCAACATCCAGGTGGTTGGTAGGTTCATCCAGTATCAACAGGCAGCGCCCCTGGTGCAGATCGGCTTCAATTAATGCCTGTGCCAGTGCTACTCTTTTCTTTTGCCCGCCACTTAAATTACCTACTTTTTCGTTTAAGTGGTGAAGGTTTAATTTGCCCAGGATCTGTTTCAGATCACTTTCAAAACTCCAGGCATTCAGATCGTCTAGTTTGGCCATCAGCTCTCCTAATTTATCAATATCTTCCAGACCATCTTCTAAAAATTGTTCGTATTCTTTTACCACTTTTACCACCGGGTTATCTAAGCGCAATACATTATCCCAAATGGTTTTGTTGCCATCAAAATCATTGTCCTGCTGCAGCATAACCACTTTAATGTCTTTATGCACCCACACAGTTCCTAAATCGGGGGTATCCAAACCAGTAATAATTTTAAGCAGGGTGCTTTTTCCACTACCATTGCGGGCCACCAGGGCTATTTTATCTCCTTCCTCTATGTTTAGGGTAATATTCTTAAAAAGTGTTCTTATCCCGAAAGATTTGCTGATATTTTCTATTGAAGCGTAATGCATGGCGGCAAAGGTAACGGAGGATTTACTAAATCAGCTATTAGTATAATTTTTTGAAATTTTAAAATTGGATCGTTGCCCTTAAGCAGGTTTCAAATATATAAACTTTTACTTTCATTGTATGTATTATTTGAATACGTAACAGGAAGCATTACAGAATTTCTTAAAAATCGGATTAGTTATAAACTTTCTAATTAAGAATAAGAAGGATCCCTATCGGTTTATGAAAGACTAAAATCTATTTAATAGTTCAGCATATTGTTTCATTATAATGGGTAGATCAAAATCTCCTGCCCTTTTAATTCCCAATGATGCGTATTGGGTAAGTAAAGCTTCGTCATTCATCATCATCAACATGGCTTTGGCGAGTGCATCTGCATCATTTACAGGAATCAATAATCCATAGCTACTCTTTTCAACATCGGTAAAATGCCTGTTAGGCACAAAGGAACCGGCTAACAATTCTGCCGGGCCTGTCGGGCAATCGGTACTAATAACTGCAATGCCGCAGGCAAGTGCTTCCAGTAGCGCATTGGGAAATCCTTCAGAGTCGGAGGTTAACAAATGACACTGCGATTTGGCAACATATTTTACCACATTTCTGCGATAGCCTAAAAAAACTATTTTATCACTGATTCCCATTTTTTGTGCCTGTGCTTTTATATTTTCTTCTTGCGGCCCCTGGCCTATTATTAATACTTTAAAATCCCTGTTCTTTATTTTGTTTACGGCAGCTAAAACCAACTCATGGTTCTTCCCCTTTTCTATTCTTGCTACATGCGAAAAAGTGAAGCTTTCAAAATTATGATCTTCAACCGTTTCGCCCATATCCTTTTGCTGCATGGCAATATTAACAGGATTATTGATTACTGAAAACTCGTTTGTAAGATTAAAATTTGTTGTAAGATCATACTTAATACCTGCTGAATTGGGGACAATAACATCGGCAAGAGGATATAATTTTCTAACCAAAAAACGGCCTGTTTTGCCAGCAATAGTATGAGGATTGTAGGCTGAAGAAGTATGGGATCTTTCGCTGATCAATATTTTACCCTTCCATTTTAATATGCGTAAAAAACAATTGATATAATTAGACCTGTTCAAAGCAGAAAAACATGTCTGGATGTTATTTTGCTCTAAATATTTTTTAAGCCGGTAAGCAAGTAGTGGAATTTTTAAAATGTCTTTCGCCCTTTTTCTAAGCTTCAGGTTGGTGTTGTCAATTGTTTTTATCGTAATGTCATTAACAGGTAATTCAAATTCAATTGTGTTGTTCAATAATACCAGGTGAATGTCGAATTCTTTATAAAAAGAGTTTATTATCTGTGCAATAACTTTTTCTGCTCCTGCCACTTCCAGTGCATTTATTAAAATAGCTACTTTCTTTTTCTGCATTGTAAAACAATATCTTTTTGTACAAAATAAAATACCTGATTGGTATGTTTGCAATTATTTATCCCGTTAGCATTGTACCTTTTTTAGTATACTGAAACAATGCTTATTTGTGTAAATGTATATACGAAATTTAAAAGCAAATAAATAAATTGCCTTACTTAATTTTAAAACATAATTACATTGCAGCAACTTATTAAAATTCAAAATAAACGCTGTCCAATTTTTTGTTGCTTTAAATTCCATAGCATTGAGGTAGCCATTTCTGGAAGTTATAGTAAAGAAATTTTTTTGTAAAGTTATTTTTTCTTCTAAAGCATTTATTATACATACAGGAAACAAACAATCTATTTTTGCAATGGTTGATGTCATTTAGTAAATCATTGCGATGTTAGATAAAAAAAATATACTTCAACGGATAGAAACATTTAAAACTATCATACTTGATATAGGCTGCGGGTCTTTAAAAAAGCACCCTGACTGGATTGGGATTGATATGCTTGATGCCGAAGGAGTAGATATTGTAGGAGATGTTTATGAAGTTATAAAAGCATTTCCGGATAGCTCTGTAGATGAAGCGCATGCCTATCATTTTTTTGAACACATACCAGAAATACCTGCCCTTTTAATTGAATTAAGACGTGTTTTAAAACAAACGGGATTTATAGAAATTGTGGTGCCGCATTTTTCCAATGCCTATTTCTATTCTGATTATACACATAAAAGTTTCTTTGGATTATATTCTTTTTCTTACATGGTAAAAGATACTTTACTGCAGCGTAAAGTACCTAATTATAATGTAGACACAGGCCTGCAATTGAAATTAGTCTTTTTATTTTTTAAATCGCCTTTATTAATCAATCGCCCCATTCGCAGGCTGTGGCAATTGCTATTTAATGCCAGTACTTTTATGAAGGAATGGTATGAAGATAGCTGGAGCAGCAGTATTCCCTGTTACGAGGTTCAATTTATACTTATAAAACTGTAGCAAATAATGAATGATGTGCCCGGTGTTTGCATAATGATTCCAACTTACAATCAGGCTAACTATATTGCTAAAGCTGTTGAGAGTGCCCTTGCCCAGGATTACGCTAATATTGAAATTGTGATAGCAGATGATAACTCAACAGACAACACTGCAGAAGTGTTAGAATTATTTAGTAAAAATCAAAGAATAAAATATAGAAAAAATAGTGCTAACCTTGGCAGGGTCGGCAATTATAAAAAATGTTTGAATGAGTATACAAAAGCAGAATGGGTAATAAACTTAGATGGAGATGATTATTTTACGAATGATCAATACATTTCCCTGGCAATGGAGGCAATTCAAAAAAGTGGAATTAGAGATACGCTTTTTTACCAGGGCGTAAATATTCTGAAGAGTGATCAGTTTGAAAAATTGATGGAACCAAATATAAAATCCCCAGAAGCCAGCATTACAGCAGAAGATTATTTTTTTAAATTTTTTGAGAGAAATTATTTTTCTCACATGTCAACCCTATATAACCGGCAAGCAGCCATTGAAAGTGATTTTTACGCCTGTGACATCCTCTCTGCAGATATTTTTTCTTTTTTAGGGTTATGTTTAAAATTTGCTGAAAAAAAAATTATAGTCAGCAAGTCCATTTCGGGTGTTTGGTTGCAACATGAAAATAACATCAGCAAAACAAAAAAAATGAAGCTGCACCATGATAATTTTAGCCTATATAAAAAACTATATCACCTGTCAAAAGAAAAAGATTTTAGCAAATGGAAGTGTTTTAAATGGCTAATAAAGGCACAGTATACTTATTTAAGAAGTTATATTTTTAACTTAATAAAACTTTAAAAAAGTAAAATTAGAGGGGTTACGTAGTTCCAGTAATTGCAGTGTTAAGTTGCCTTGTAAAAAGCCTGGATATCAATAGCTTTAATAAATATTATATCTTGTAAAGGTGTTTTGCCAAGATATTTTTGCACAAACCATATGTGAATACAAAATGACAAAAAAGCAATTACTAAAAACGTAATTGCACCACCGGTAATTCCAATTAAAGGAACCAATATTATATTGCCAGCCAGTGAAAGAATCAATATAAGGATTGCGATGATATTTATTTGGGGGAAGATGCCCATCATGTTCCATTGTGTTGATAAAACCATAGGAATGGAATAAAACACCACCGCAGGCAAAAAATATTTAAATAGTGGGACAGCATCTTCAAAACCTTTTCCCCCAACAATAGCCACAAAGGGACTGCTTAACAAAAAAATGCTTATTGATGCTACAAATATTATAGTAAATGTTAGCCTTGAATTATGCAATAATATTTTTTTTTGTTCTTCCTTTTCCTTGCCTAATAATGAATGGTATAATAAATTTTGAATACTTAAAGGAATAATAAGTAACACTTGTGAAATGCCTACCGCAAGGCCATATATTCCTGTTTCTTTTTCAATGCAGAAATAATTAATAATCAATATGTCTGATCTGCTGACGGCGAAACTCACGATGGATCCAAAATGTGCAGCAAGTGAAGTTTTGGCAAACAGTCTTAATATAGAATTACCAGCATACCTTTTTTTAAAATCAGGGTAAAGAAGATAGAACCCCAACGCTCCTGTAAAAAACCATGCAAAAAGATTAATATAAAGCAAAAAATCAACCGAAGTTTTATGTATCAACCACACAACTGCAATTCCGGTAAGGTTTATTATTGCATAAGATGAATACAAAATATTGAAGGCCCTGAAATTTCCCTTTACCTGTACAACTGCCAAAGCATATTGCTGAATCATCATAAAAGGAATAGTAGCAAAGGCCAGTCCTGCATATTTTAATGAGAGATTATTAAACAAAGATGGTAATATGTTAAACATTAGAAGGCCCAATATTAATGAAGCAAAGCCTAATATAAAAGCAGCTACAGCGCTTGTGTAAGCAAGTTTATAAATATTGTTGGGATTTTGATTTGACAGGTTTAATATGGCTGTGGACAAACTAAAATTAAACAGGATTAAAAATGTATTACTCCACGCTATTGCAGCAATAAAAATCCCTCTTCCATTGGGACCTATTATGTGATTGGTTAAGATAAGAACAATAAATTGGCTAATAAAAACCACTCCTTTTGAGCCTAAATTAAAAAACAGTCTTTTAAGCATACTAATTAGCTAATTTTTCCTGAATGAAATTTTTAAAATATAAGGTTTCATTCATAATATCAAAATGTTTTAGAACATACTCTCTTGACCTTTTGCCAATTGAATAAAGTAATTCTGTATCTGATGTGAGTTTATGAAGCCAGTTGCAAATATCCTCTTCTGTTAAAGCATGGCAAATTGGAGTTGGCTCGTTTAGTAATGGTTCAAAAATTTCTGGTCTGGCATTGGCAATTAATGGCCTTCCCATTAACATTGCATACAATCCGCCTGAGACAAAATGCTTGCCCATTTGTTCAAAAACGATATCTGCTTTACTAATATGATATTTTAAATCTTTAAAAGGCATTTCTTTATGCCATGTAACCATATCAGCAAATCCTAATTCATCAATAAGATTTTTACTCTCCTGCAAGTGCAAACCCTTTTCAACAAAATGAATATCTAATCGTTTATCATAAGTTTTAAGAAATAAAGCAATCCCCCTTAACATGATATCGTTACCCTTATTTTCATATATCGTCCTTCCAGGCGGGAAAGGAGTTTTCCACATAAACCTTGTAAAAGAAAAAATCCTGAATATTTTATTTTCGGGTGGGGCAACGTAATTAAATCCCTCTGTAATAATATGAAAATGATTAAAACGTGAAAAGCTTTTGCCACGAAAAATTTCGCTTAAAAATTTCTCTCCGTTTGGAATCATTCCTTTCGGAAAATAACTTATTAAAGATGCCTTTGAAATTCCTTTTCGTAATTGATTAACGGAAAAGACTGCGTAAGCTTTTTTTATAAAATCAGGTACGCCACTTAATTTAGGGTTGACCATTTTCATCTTCCGCACATTATCATAGTCAGCCATTATTTCAAGATCGCCACCCGAAAACATACTTATTGATAAAACGGAAGGCTTTATAAAATTTTTAAACCGATGCCCGTAATCATTCAATATTACAGCATCGCAGGTATTTAATTCTCTTAATAATTTTCTTAAAAAAATATTGGGGAAGTGAGTAAAAGCTGCATTGCGAAGCGAAAAGTTTTCTTTTATCCACTCCGGATATGGGTATTTAATATTGGAAGCATGATGTTCCGGGCGGTGCAAAGTGTCATTTGCAGGAGCATCAATATAGAGCACAACTTCACAACCCATTTCCCTCATCTGACTTGCAATTATAAAGGGGTAATTGTTGGTGTTCCCTAAAAATCCTATTTTCATATTTTTAAAAATGCTTTCTTAAAGACTATTAATTTCCCTTTTCGCACATTAAAAAAATACTGGAACATAAATCAGGATATATTTGCCCCAACTGAAAACATCCTTGTAAATATTCTTCAGAAATAATATCAGTATTCAATAACCTGTCCCACTGAAAATTCGCCAGTGCCTTAAAAAATATTCCTGAACGGTAAACAACTTTTAGCCCTGCTGCCCTTGCATCTCTTTCTAAAGTATCTAAGGTATAAGTAATGCGGTGCCCGTGTTCTGCTTCAGCAATTGTAATGGCACTGTTATGCGTAATTAGTCCCATTTTTACAGCAATCTGTCGGGAAGGGGCATTAGCATTGGGACAAACAAGAAAAAACCGTCCTTCATCAGACAGCCATTCATCATTAATCCTTTTCATCACTGTTACCGGATTATCCAAATGTTCCAACACATGTGTCAATATAATGTTGTCATATTTTTCAGGCAGAGTAGCCTCTTCAAAAAGGCTATTTGTAAATTTTATATTATTTCCAAATTCGCTTCTCGCTACCGCAATAGCATCATTTGAAGCTTCAACACAGGTTATATCGTTAAAATGAGCCGCAAGACGCCTAGTAAAATCTCCTTTAAAACTTCCCAATTCCAAACAATTCCCGGGTTTAAAAAATGGTTCAAAAGCCTGTATCATAAACCTGTGCATTACATCAAAATCAAAGTTGTAAGCATATTTATGATCAGCCGTATCTTTTAGTTCTTTATTGTAATCTCTGCCCGAACTCATAATAATTTTTTTTATAACTTTTATACCCTCACAAAATTTTCTTCATAAAAACAAAATCGTCTTTAACGGCAGTTTGATAAAAATCATTTTTTTGATATAATCTTATTGCGTGTTTATTTTCATGAAAAACCTCCAAATGAATTTCCTTAAATTTTTTTTGTTTTCCATACGCTATACAGTTTTTTAAAAGTTCTAATGCCAGCCCCTTTCCTGTATATTCATTCACAATACTTATGTTGGTTATAAATCCCGACTGATTTTTTTTATCATTAAAATAGGCGGCTATCAAGCCTGCCAAATTATTATTTACCCATGCCTCAAAGGTAATGGAGTTTTCCACTATCTTTTTTGAGTATTCACGGATGTCTACTATTTTATCTAATGCTGGCATAAAATTATCCTTACACTTGTTTAAGTGAACCAGCACGCTTGCTGCATCAGCAGTTTTTATTTTGTAATCAATAACTAATAAATCCATTTTTAATTATCTGATATCAACTTTTTCTAATCGGGCAATTCCGAAGCCATATCTTCCAAACTCATTACCGTTATACAATAAATATACATTGCCATCGCATTCAAATATATGTGGATAACACATCATTTCTGAATCCCAGCCGTTTTCTGAAAAACCAATCCCAGCAACTTCATCATCCCTTGTCCAACTTACCAAATCATCCGACCATGCGTATCCCAAACGATAGCCACGATTTGCATTTTTTCTAAAATCTGTTGCTTCTCTAAAACAAAAATACATGTGGTAACGATTATCAATTTTTAGTACGGTGGGAAGCGCCTGGCATTCATCTTCATTTAAACTGTCTGCAATTATTTGCTTACCTTCTTCCTTTTGCCAATTGATTCCATCAACCGACAGAGCATGAGCAATTTTATAGACCCTGGCAGCAGGTTCATTACCTTGAGGCTTAATCCATCTTTCTCCATAAATATACCACATGTGAAAGCGGTTATCATATACTTTTACAAATGAATCGCCAACCAATACAGGTTCATGCACCGATGATGTTAATACAGGCCCTGCCCCGGCTTTTTTAAATGTAAGGCCATTGTCTTCACTAAATGCCAGCCCTGTGGAGGTTTCAACAGATACAGAAATACGCCTGCTCCACCCACATGTATACGCTAAGATTTTGTTGTTGTGCCTTACAATATTTATGGGGAAAATCCCATGCTCATCAAAACATCCCAAACCACCTAACTCTATCACGGTGTTTGTAGAAATATTTAATGCCTCTTTGAAATTTTTATCAAAATCAACAAAAGAAATATGACTCAGGTATTTTCCGGTACTGGTATCTTTTTGTCTTGTTGAAAAATAAATCCTTACAAAATTGTCAAATACCAAAGTTTGGGGCGCTTGGGCAAACTCCAAACAATTGTTTGCCAGTTTGTGCTTTGTGGGATCAAATATTAATCCTCTTTTTAACCATTTCATCTTTCATTTTTTTATGGTTGATAGCTTTCCAATTTTGCTAATCCAAATCCAAATCTACCAACCTGGTTTCCGAGGTAAAACATATACATAGCGCCATCCAGTTCAAAAATATGCGGATAGCTTATCATTTCAGAATCCCATCCTTCTTCTGATATTTCAATTCCTGCTTTTGAATCATCTCTTGTCCAATGGAAAAGATCATCTGATGAAGCATACCCGATTCTATATCCTTTATTTTTGTTTCTGTAATCGGCACTGTATCTATAGCAGAAAAACATATGGTATTTTCCCTGGTAGAAAAAAACATCAGGACTGGCCTGGGCTTCATTTTCCTCCACTTTGGTTTCAATAAGATCTGCATTATTTTTTATCCAGTTTATTCCGTCTGCAGATGTAGCCATTCTTATTGTATAAACCGGCTCCGGTTTACCATTGTCTAATATCCATTTTTTGCCGGCAATATAAAACAGGTACCAATTATTATTAAATTTCCTGATTTTGGGGCCGCTTAAAATAAATGGTTCATCAAGGCTGTATGATAGTAATGGCCCATTGCCCGGCTTTTCAAAAGTTTCCCCATTATTTTTACTGATGCCCAAACCAATAGCAACATTAAAAGGAACAGATTCGCATCTTGTCCACCCACCATAATAAGCTCTTATTTCATTTTCGTGTTTTATTACTGAAACAGGGTAGGTTCCAAATTCATCAAAAGTTCCCAATTCACCTAATTTCAAAATAGGTGTTTTGCTAACCCTTATTATTTCAAATAAATTTTTCCTGTTTAAATCTACAAATGCAGAATAACTAACGTACTGGCCTTTTTCATCCGCAGGTGGCCGACATGAAAAATAAACCCTTATAAATTCATCAAAAATCAACACTGATGGGGCTTGTGCAAATTCATTAAGCCAAGACCTGTCCTTTATTTCAACAGGATTAAAAACCCTGCCCTGTTTTTGCCATTTAAACATCTTTCTCTCTTTATATTATGGTATAGCCCGTTTGCAAATATTCCATTATACGCTCCTTTGAATTAAACATCATAACATCAATAATTGAAAGCCATGGTACAAATTCATTTTTGAATTGCCGGTATTCAATTGAAGTTGATTGAATAAATTTCAATTGAATATTATTTTGCTTAAATATTTCATTTGAATAGAGTGCTACTCCACCAAACGGATTAATGTATTCAGTTGCACCCAATGCCTTACAAATAGCAATTACCTTATCCTGAGATTTAAGCCCATGATTAATCGGTATTGAGGATGAAACGACAAACCTGGTTTTAATATTTAAATATTCACAAACTGATAATAAAGACTGATAAATGAAATTAAATAAGTTCTCTTCCCCGGCATTTATTACTGTTTGTAGTAAGTAGAATACAGATTCAAAATGTGGGGCCTTTTTATACATCTCTAACTTACGGACTAATTTAATTTTTTCAGCAGGGAATGTTTCTGCCAGTTTTCTTTCATCAACATTTAAATAATCGGAACCCTTCTTTAACGGAAAAGTAAAATACTCATCCTTACCATTCGATAGAATTCTATTTCTGTTTATCCAGCCTTTTTTTGAAAACTGAATATTATCATATACAACAAATGCATCAACTGCATTTATCAATTGAAAATAACCAATATAGGGAAAAATATATGGTTGCATAATTGCCAGCTTCATTAAAAACAGGTTTTAATAAGATCGCATATAATTTTTATGTCTGCTTGTTCCAGGTCATAATACATTGGCAATGCTAAAGCCCTGGCACTAACCGATTCTGCGGTTGGGCAAATTTCCCCCTTGTAATGCGGAAGATTATTTAGAGATGGATAAAAATATCGTCGTGTATTTATATTATTCTTCCGAAGTAAAGCCTGAATGCGGAGCAACCTTTCTTCACTATCAATAATAACAGGGTGATAGCTATAATTATATACCGTGCCATTAACTGCTATTGGCTTTTGAACAGGCAGGCCTTTTAGCAGTTGGTCATAAAGTTGTGAGATACCTTTTCTTTTTTCAATAAATTCTTTCATCATTGGCAATAAACACAAACCCATTGCCGCATGAAATTCAGATCCCTTTCCATTTATTCCAATAGAAAAATAATCATCCCCAACATGGCCAAATTGCCTGAATAAAGTCATTTTTTTTGCTAATTCATCATCGTTGGTAATAATTGCGCCTCCTTCAATAGTATGAAAAAGTTTAGTAGCATGAAAACTACATGTAGCAATATCTCCAAATGACAAAACCTGTTTTCCATTTAATTCTGCACCAAATGCATGCGCCCCATCATAGATAACTCTTAAACTATGTTCCCTCGCAATCTTTTCAATCGCATACACATCGCAGGGATTGCCGTAAACATGGGTTGCTAAAATTGCACTGGTATTTTCGTTAATGAGTGCTGTTATTTTTTCAGGGTCGATATTGAAATCAGTATTTTTTATATCAGCAAAAATAGGTTTGCAGCCTTGCCATAAAATAGAATTTGAAGTGGCAACATAAGAAAAAGGAGTGGTAATAATTTCGCAATTTTCCGGAAGTGTCTTTATCGCAATTTGTAAAGCGATTGTTCCATTGTTAACATACAATAGATGTTTAACTCCTAAATAGTTTTTTAATTTTTCTTCCAGCTCTTGTACCAACGGGCCATTATTGGTCAGCCATTTTCTTTGCCATATTTGTTTTAGATATTTTTCATAAGTTTCAAAAGCGGGAAGAAAAGGTTGCGTTACATTTATCATCTACTGTAGTATATTTATTTTTACGCTGCTTTTTATTTTTGCCACTAATAGCGGCTGTTCAGAAACAGTTCTATTAATCTTTGCAAATATACTTTGTTACTGGGTTTAATTACCCTTTATTTCGGTCAGCAAATAGCATTATGTGGCTATTTGTAATTTCGGATCTTTTAATACAATTCAATCTGTTTCCTTATTTGTTAAACGTCTTATAACTTAAATTTTCTTTTATTATCATTGTTCAAATTATGACCCCGAATAAAATATTTGCTTCTTGTATTATTTATAGATATGTCCAAAATGTTATTATATTTTTTATTTAAAAAAGAAAATATATTTTGTACTATAAATAAAATATACCTTTCTATAAAGAAAAACTTCCCATGTCCTGAGTTGTGTTTGGAGCTACGTTTTTGATAAACTGTTTGCAAAAGGGAAAATTTAATAAAAAATTATGTGCGGAATAACCGGATTTATTGATTTTAATAAAAAAATTACCCATGAACAATTAACGATGGCTTGCAATAGCCTGCAGCATCGTGGCCCTGATGATAGTGGTACCGCTTTTTTTGAAACAGCAGCGGCCTTTGTTGGCTTAGGTCAACGCAGGTTATCAATTTTAGATTTATCTCCGCTGGGCCACCAGCCTATGTACAATGATGACAAGTCTGTTGCGGTTATTTTAAATGGAGAAATATACAATTTTAAAGAGATACGCATAGCACTGGAAGAAAAAGGACATCACTTTTTATCAAATTCAGATACAGAGGTTATATTAAAAGCATACCAGCAATTTGGTACTGATTGCCTTAGCCGTTTTATTGGTATGTTCTCCATTGTAATTTATGATGCCAACCTGCAAAAAGTGTTTTTAATAAGAGACCGCCCTGGTGTAAAACCCCTCTACTATTATTTTGCAGATGGTTGCCTTTTATTTGCATCAGAGTTAAAAGCATTTCACCAGTTTGCCCATTTTAAAAAGGAAATAGATGATGTGGCGGTGTCACTTTATTTTAAATACGGCTACATTAAAGCACCCTATAGTATTTTTAAAAATGCGCATAAACTTTTGCCAGGGAACTTTGCCACAGTTAATTTAAAAGACCAGTCATTACAACTAACCCAATATTGGAATGTGCTGGATTATTATAACAAACCAACAAATGCTATTGATGAACCGGAAGCTTTAGATGAGTTAGAAAAGCTTTGTACGTCTGCCTTTCAGTACCGTATGGTGAGCGATGTGCCTGTGGGTGTTTTTTTAAGCGGGGGATATGATAGTTCTTTACTGGCAGCCATTTTGCAAAAAAACAGTTCCAATAAAATAAAAACATTTACCATCGGATTTAAAGATGAAGCATTTAACGAAGCCAATCATGCAAAAAGCGTTGCCGCCTATTTAGGCACCAGCCATAATGAGTATTATTGTACCACAAAAGAGGCCCAGGAAATAATACCTTCCCTGCCTTTTTTTTACGATGAGCCCTTTGGTGACAGTTCTGCAATACCAACTATGCTTGTAAGCCGCTTTGCAAAAGCACAGGTAACGGTAGCTTTATCTGCAGATGGAGGCGATGAAACATTTGCAGGGTATAGCCGGTACAATCAGTTGTCACGTATCAGTAAAGTACAAAAAAAAATCCCTTTATTTATAAGAAAGGGTAGTGGGAAATTATTGCTTTCTATACCTGGTATCAGCATGAGAGGCCAAAAGATTGCTACTTTATTAACACAAAATAATCTTCTTTCAACAAGTGATTTATTAAGTGAACATTTTCTTGCAAATGATCTGCAACAGTTGTTACAAACGTATTCATTACACAATATTTCTTTAAATGAAGTCAGTTCAATAACAGGGTTAGGATTTATTAATACCCTTTTAGCTGCCGATTATAAAACCTATCTGCCCGATGATATATTAGCCAAAGTAGACAGGGCTACTATGAGTGTAGGGCTTGAAGGAAGAGAGCCTTTTTTAGATCACCGTATTATTGAATGGGCGGCACAATTACCTGATGAACTGAAATATAACAAGGGTAATAAAAAATACTTGCTAAAAAAATTAACACATAAATATTTGCCCGTCGAAATAATGAACAGACCAAAAATGGGCTTTGGTATACCCTTTGGAGATTGGTTAAAAGGCAATTTAAAACCACTACTACTGGAAACGGTTAATGAAGAAAGCCTCTCCCGGCAAAATGTGTTGCATAAAAAATACGTACTCAGGCTAATTGACGACTTCCTTGATGGAAAAGTTAAAGATGATTGGCAGGTATGGCTGATATTTATGTTTATGTTGTGGTGGAAAAAATGGATGAATTAAATCTCGTTTATTTGGGAGTTGTAAATTGTTTTTATATTTGCCTGTTTATTTACACTCTTGTTTTTTCAATCAAAATTATTTATGCTCATTCTTTTTTCGGGTAATACCAGTTGGAGTATGTATAATTT
This sequence comes from Ferruginibacter sp., assembly GCA_025359625.1. GTDB lineage: Bacteria > Bacteroidota > Bacteroidia > Chitinophagales > Chitinophagaceae > Ferruginibacter. The sequence continues at coordinate 36,641 of JANYFT010000052.1, read as the reverse complement.
TAGATTAAGTCTGATAAAAAAGTTTATTCATTTTGGTTATGAGGTGTGCGTTGTTGCCCCGGAAGATGAATACACAGAAAAAATAAAGGCTGCCGGTATAAGGTTTATACCAGTAACAAAACTTAAAAGATCCGGCAATAACCCTATACAGGACTTTAATTTGTACCGGGAGTATGTAAGAATTTACAAAGCTTTACAACCCGCTTTCATTTTTCATTATACCATTAAACCCAATATTTACGGCACACTTGCTGCTAAAATTTGCAATATCAAAAGTATCAGCATTACCACGGGCCTTGGTAATGCCTTTTCAAGTAAGGGGGTGCTGTTTTATTTTGCCAAATATCTTTACAAAGTAAGTTCTGCTTACGCAATAGAAGTATGGTTTTTAAATTCAAGTGACAGGTCTATATTTTTAAATAACAACATTATTCCTGAACATAAAAGTTTTATTTTACCAGGCGAAGGAGTAGATACTGCATTGTTTAAACCCCCTTTATTCTATCCTGAAAATGAAACCACTGTTTTTTTACTTATTTCAAGAATGTTATACGATAAAGGCATAGAAATATTTGTGGAGGCAAGCAGGTTGCTTATAAATAAAGGGTATGCTGTATCCTCATTACTGCTTGGCCAAATTGACAATGACAATCCTGAAGCCATTAGCCTTGAAAAAATTGAAGAATGGCAAAAAGAAGGAACCATTAAATACCTGGGAGCTACAACAGATGTAAAACCTTTTATTGAAAATGTACATGCAGTTGTTTTACCTTCTTTTTACAAAGAAGGTATCCCAAAGGTTTTACTAGAAGCAGCCTGCATGGAAAAACCAATTATTACAACACGTAACCCAGGTTGTACTGAAGTGGTAGATGATGGCATAAACGGGTATTTATGCGCCATTAAAAATGTAGATGACCTGGCCGAAAAAATGGAAAAATTCATTCATTTATCAATAGGTGAAAAGAAAAAAATGGGCATAGCAGGAAGAAAAAAAATGCAGGAAAATTTTGATGAAAAAATTGTGATAGATATTTATAAAAGAAAGTGCGATCAATATGCAGGATAAAAATTGCCGATTTTTCCAGCACTATTTTTTAACTAACCTCTTTATTTAAGATATTTTAAAGATAACCTGATAACATTTTAAACACGGTCTAATAAAATTTCCTTGTACAATGCTACCGTTTTTTCTCCGGTAATTTTCCATGAAAAATGGCTTAAACGCTGCTGTCCTTTTTCAACTAAGGATTGCCATAGAGAAGGGTTTGCATAAAAAAAAATGATGGTTTGTGCTATATCATCAGGCTTTGCAGGATCAAAATAAAGAGCAGCATCGCCGGCAATTTCAGGCAGCGAACTTGTGTTGGAACAAAGCAATGGTTTTTTAAAATAAAAAGATTCTAAAACCGGAATACCAAATCCTTCGTGAAAGGTTGGAAATATAAATGCATCTGCATTTTTAAAAATGGTTTGTAAAACGCCATTAGAAACAAATCCGGTAAAGATTATTTTTTCCCCATCTTTATTTAGATCATGTACTAATTTTTTATCCTCGGTTTTAATGTAACGGATGTCGCCGCTAATAACCAGTTTGATATTAGCAGGAATGCTATCGCGGGCTATAATGAAAGCTCTGATAAGACCAGATAAATTTTTATGTATACGGCTTCCGCCAACATAAAATAAATAATTGCCAAAACTATTTATTACGGGAAGTATTTCTTCATCTCCACTATCAAATAGCAAATGCTCCCAGCCTTCATGAATAACACGTATTTTATTATTTATTTTAGTGTTTAATTTATACTGTGCAGATAGTTCATTTTTTGTTGCGGCAGATACTGCAATGACTGCAGCTGATTTGTACAATGAATTTTTTACAATGCGGTGAAGGTAATTTTTGGCAAAATTAAAAGTCCACCAGGGGGCATCTAAATATTTTGAAAAAATAATATCATGTATGGTAGCAATACCATTTCTTAAAAAAAAGGGGTACTGGTTAGACGTGCTGTGAAAGAGATGAAACGCATTTTTATTTTTTAATAAAAACCAAAACATATCCCAATCTCTTTTAGGACCTATAGAACTTATTTTTTTTGTAAGGATGGTAAACTTACCCGATTGAAGGGCAGCGGAAAGTTCTTCTCTATCTACTCCGGGATTAATAAGCAGTATAAATTCAAATTGCTCAAACGATGCCGCAGGAAGATTATTAATAAGGCCGATTATGTATTGTGACAGGCCGTCTTTTTTCTTTCCGATAGTGGTTGCATCTATGATAATTCTAAATTTCATAACCTCTTCTTTTTAGCAACAGCAGTTTACCTAATAGTTTATTCTCCCTGCAACATGTCTTTTAAATATTTTAAAGAAGGGTTGTGACCAGGGTGGATAGGGCTTAAATAATACCGGTATGGTTGGTAAATTTCATGTACAGCATATTTTTTAAATTTTGATGCAAACTCATTTCTGATAAAAAAAGCATTTATACCGGGGATATTACAGCAAAGTAAGGTATAATTGAATGCCTCAAAAAGATCAGCATAATCCTGTAAAGCGCAGCCCATATAATCTGTTTTATCCCACGCATGCAGTTTATTGTATTTTATTTTAAATTTATGGGGTGGATGAAATTTGGCATTATATTCCACACAAACTACTTTTGGAAAAATGGAATTATTAAATAATTCCTCCATGATATAAAAATCATTGCCATCAATATCCAGCGAAAAAAAATCCAGTTCGTTCACTCCAAAAAAGGCATAAGATTCTCTAAATATTGTAACAATATTATCTTTGTCAATAAAAGCATTTACTACTGATAGTTTATTTTTAAAGGTGATTCCATTTAATTCTTTTCCTATTATTTTACAATATTGCTCACTTCCTTCTACCCAGGTTCCTTTCCATCCTTTTAGTAACAAATACAATGAATTACATTCAACCCCCGTTTGAATACCTATTTCCAAAAAAGTTTTATTGTTCGGTATCAGGTTAAATATTTGTTCAATAATTCCATCTTCATCCGTTTGGGAATATACTTTATGTCCGCTTAAAGCCAGGCTATCAGGATATTTTGACCGTATTTGTTCTTTTAACCTGTTGTACTCAGCTTCCTGCTGCATAGTCTGTACTTTAACCAAGTCGTAAGTACCTATAAACCGTTGAAAATTTTCTACCTGCGATTTAAAAAAAGATTTAATCATTCTCTGTTATTTATTTACACAAAGGATACAAAAATTATAAAATTAAATAAGAAAAATGGCATTATATAAACTATGTATGCTAACACATAAATCCTTTGTTATAATAGGCCTTAAACATAGCCTGATTAGAAAAATTACTTACTGCGTACGCATAAGCTTTTTGCGAAAGCGATTGCAGCAATGTTGGGTTACTGATACAATTAATAATCGCATTGGCCAGTAACACCTCATTTTTTGGTGGCACCAAAATTCCGGTAACATCTGCTGCAAGCATATTATTAATGCCACTAACATCTGAAGCAATTATTGGCAAGCCACAGGCCATTGCCTGCATTATAGCCGTACTCATGGTTTCGCCTAAAGAAGCATGGATATACACATCAAGCGAATGTAAAAAAATAATTAAATCCTGTTCATTTAACATTCCCGTAAATATAACATCCGTATTAATTTTTAATTCTTCTGAAAGCTTAACCAATTCATTTTTTAATTCGCCATCCCCGGCAATTTTTAATGTAAGTTTTTTGCCTGATTTATCTTCCTGTTTTTTTACAATGGCAAATGCTTTTAGAAGTGTAATATGATCTTTAATATTCACAATGCGGCTTTGCATACCTATATTAAATACTGTATTATTTTTATTTTTTTCTGTTGGTTTATAAAGTGCCAGATCAATTCCATTTGGTATTACAGTTACTTTTTTACGCTGATACAGCAACTTTATTTTTTTCTTTACCTGCTCATTAAACTCGTTCGTTAAGCAAACAATTCTATCTGCCAGCTGCATAGCAACGCCTAATGTTAGCCATTGTAGTTTTGTTTTTAAATGATTGGCCTGGGTTTCCCGTACAATAATTTTATATTTTTTTTTAGAAAAATAGCCGGCAATTTTTGCAGGTAAAATATAGGCACTGCCATGTAAAAAAACAATATCAGGATTACTGCACTTAATGCGATGAAGAATTTGTTTATAGTAACTGATATCAAGGCCTGGTTTCTTTTTAACAGTATAGAATTTTATTTTATTTTTTGCACACTGCTCTAGGTATTCTTCTCTTACATCTTCAATGCCGTAAAATAGCGCTTCATATTCCATTTGTTTATTTACATCACCCTTAACCATCGAAAAAAAAACATTACCATGGCCCCCTAAACCCGAATATAAAACATGTAATATTTTCATTGGCACTTTAAAATTTAGGTTAAAGTTATAGTAAGCCATTTAATTAAGGGGCTTTCTATTTTTTTATAAATCAGTATCCCTGCAAAGCAAATTGCACAAAGCAACCCACCATTTAACAACACTAATAATAACTGATTGGTAACAGGTAGTTTTACCATTATTTTAAAAAACGCCACCACAACCGGTAAATGAAAAAGATAGATAGAATATGAAGCATCGCCAATTTTTAAAAATAAATTATGCACTTTAATGTTAGCGGTTAACTCGTATTTCACCAGCGATAAAATAATTAAAAAAGAAGGGAATCCAAACATGATTGCCCTCCTGTATCCACCAGTAAGAAATTGTAAAATTTCAGTGTAAAAAGCGGCAGAAAAAATAAAGCAGCCCACCCCCGTAACTAAAAAGAGAAAACACCATTTTTGGGGAAACTTTTCCAGTAAAAAAACCACTAAAACACCCAACAAAAATTCAATGTTCATTGGAAATATAAGTAACTGGGTAAACCCATTATTTATATTGGTAGTTGTAATCGGAATTGCTGGAAGAACAATTAAAAAAGCTAAATAAACAAACAGTAGCAAAAGAATAAATTTTTTGGAGGGAATTAATAAGGCCAGCATAAAAAGTATATAAAAAAACATCTCATTGGTAAGCGACCAGCTTACGCCGTTTATCATGTCGTGATTTGGTAACAAAAAATAAGTATTGAAGATGTTGGCGGCAGTCAATTGAAAATATGTTCTGTAAAAAGATGGTAGCAACAACTGAAAAACCAGGAGTAAACTAATGATGATCCAATAAATAGGGAAAATCCTTATCATTCTTTTTTTAAAAAACTTTCCAATACTTGTTGCTTTTGTAATATACTGCTTGTTGCTATAGGTAATGATAAAGCCGCTTAATACAAAAAAAATATCAACCCCCGCTCCTCCAAATTTAAAAATGTTCCCCAAAAAAGGCAGGTGATAGGTTTGAGAAAAGGTTACCGTAACATGCATTAATGCAACTAAGATACAGGCTATTCCACGCAACAGTTGTATAAATTGTAAGTTTTTTTGCGCAGGTAGCAATGATAATTTTTTATAAAAAATGAGCTAAGATGGATTTTTCACAGGCGATATCTTTCAAAAATAGTGATTTTACCAAAATACTTTTATTAAAAAAAGTATTTTGTTTGAAACAGGTATTTTTCAATTTTTTAAAGCTTCTTTTATAAAAAGCGGGTACCCTTTTAATATCACCCGTAAAATACAATTACCCCGGCTTATTAATTACTGCATTTTTTTCTTTGGCTTTATAATATAGTAGTACCAGGTAGGTATAGTAAAAGGGAACAACCGGTGTTTTATATCTTACCAGCGTACCAAAATTAAATGACACCAGGCCAGCCAAAGGTGCCAGTAAAAGAGTGAAAATTAATGCAAAAGCTGCAACACGGTTTTTAAATGCAAATGTAAAAAAGCCGGTAATTTTTAACCTTATTAAAAGATAAAAACTAAACACTAGTACAATAAAAGATTCCAGTGCATTTGCTGTTGCGATTACATTGGGCACTTCCCACAGGTAAGGCCTAAACAAAGCAACATTTAAAGAGTTCAGGTATGTTTTTAGAATACCCCAAAAACTGAAATCATCTGTATTTGACAAAACATACACAGATCCACCCTGCTCTTTTTGAATATTTTGTATAGTGGTAACTTCGTTTATAAAGCCACTGGAAAAAATTTCTGCCAAATAATTTTTTTGCCAGATGATTAAAATGGTTACTAAAAAAAATAATGCAAACATGGCTAATCTTATTAGTATCTTAAATTTCACTTTATTGCTTGTTATTAAATTTATATAGATACTGAATGCTCCTGCTACACAAAATATATAAAAAATATAACTTTTAAATGCCAGCATAATAAAAGCACCGGCAATTAATTGCAACAACTCTAAGAAACTAAACTTTCCCTTCATCATATTGTATAACGCACTTACGGATAGCCCTAAGCCAAAAATACACAGTGGATCCTTCATGACATTAGTGCCCCAAAAAACGAAGGAGGGTGCAAAAAGGCAGGTTAAGGCAATTTTTTTATAATGAGCTGGAAATTCTTCAACAAATACTTTGAAAATTTTCCAACTGCCAATAAAGCTAAGCAAACAGATAAATAATGCAATAGGTAAATAAGTACCAAAACAAAACATACCAATAAAACCAGCAGTCTTAAACATGTTTACCGTGGTGTAGGCAAATTCCCTGTTTGACATATACGTAGCAAATGTTTGAGCAGTGGGCGAGCATTTTTCAATTGGTTTAAAAACAAGTTCTAAACCATATAAAGGGTTTTCCTTTGTAGCGGTCCATATATCTATTGCACCAGAGTAATAATTATGAGCATCGCTGTAGCCATAATAAAACTCGTAAAGTAAAGCGAGTATTATGCAACAAAAAGCTTTTAGTACAAAAGCAGGAATGATATATTTTTTAAGCGGGGAGTTGTGATAATATTTTTTTTTCCAGCGTGCAAGCCATATTAAAATAAGCAGAAAATAAACAGGGGTAAGTATTGCATCATAATACGATAAAATGTGAGTTAATGTTAACATTTGCCCTTATACAACTATTATAATTATTAAATTAATCAGGTAAGTAAAGATATTGACATTAAATGATTGGCTTAACCATTTTGTAATACGGGTAACCGGCGTTTACTTAAATATTTATTTATACTTTTACCAACTTTTAATTTATAAGCTAATGCATACAATTTTAATTACCGGCGGTGCCGGCTTTATCGGCTCTCATTTAACAAGGTTATTTGTAACCAAATATCCGCAATACAATATCGTAAACCTTGATAAACTGACCTATGCTGGTAACCTTGAAAACTTAAAAGATATTGAAGGCCAGCCAAACTATCAGTTTGTAAAAGGAGATATTACCGATCTGCCATTTTTAAGAACTTTGTTTGAAAAACATTCCTTTACAGCCGTGTTGCACTGTGCTGCCGAAAGCCATGTGGACAGATCAATTACTGATCCGTTGGCCTTTGTTACTACCAACGTGGTAGGCACAGGTTGCCTGTTACAAACGGCTAAAGAGTTTTGGAAAGATAATTTTGACAACAAAATCTTCTACCATATTTCTACTGATGAAGTGTATGGCTCATTGGGTGCAGAAGGTTTTTTTACGGAAGATACAGCCTATGATCCTCGCAGCCCTTACTCTGCCTCGAAAGCCTCTTCCGATCATTTGGTTAGAGCATTTTATCACACTTACCATATGCCTGTAAAAATCTCCAATTGCAGTAATAATTACGGCCCGTATCATTTTCCTGAAAAATTGATACCGCTTTGCATACATAATATCATTAACAATAAACCTTTACCTATTTATGGCAAAGGCGAAAATATAAGGGATTGGCTGTATGTTGAAGACCATGTACGGGCCATTGATGTGATTTTTCACACAGGCAAAATCGGTGAAACCTACAATATAGGCGGGCATAACGAATGGACCAATATTGATTTGGTAAAAGAATTGTGTAAACAAATGGATGAAAAATTAGGCAGGCAAAAAGGAACTTCTGAAAAGTTAATTACCTATGTAAAAGACAGGGCTGGTCATGATTTGCGTTATGCCATCGATGCAACCAAGCTTAAAAATGAATTGAACTGGTTGCCCTCTTTACAATTTGAAGAAGGTATTTCCAAAACAATTGACTGGTACCTTAACAATACAGAATGGCTAAATCATGTTACCAGTGGAAATTATCAAAATTATTACCAGGAAATGTATGGCACTAAATAATTGCGTCTTTTGTACTTCTTTTAAATTGTGCTATCCGTAAAATAAAAGTTAATCCCCCTGTTTTTTACCTAAGTAATAAAACCGGTTGCCAAATTGCGAAAACACTTTTGAAACAGCTAAAGATATTTTTGCTACTACGAATTGAACTTTCAATTTAAAACCTTTTGCGTTCGCCAATTTATCAGGAAAGGGCCAGGCTGTTTCATAAATTTCCATGAAAAAAGTGGAGTAACCCATACGGTTAAAAAAATTCAGCTGATTTCTTTTGCTGGCTAAAAAAGTATGATAAGGCACCCCATCCGCCACCCGTGCCGGACGTAGCTTTTTACTAACAGTAAAAAAACTTTTTCTGAAATAATACCCTACGGATGGGTTATGCTCAATAGGCCCCTCTGCAAAAAAATAGCCACCTTGTCGTATTTTTTTTGATAATTGCTTTATTGTGTCGGCAGGTTGCACCATATGCTCCAATACATCACCGAGGTGAATGCAATCATATTGTTCATTTGTGGAAAAAAAATCTTCTGTTGTATAAAACGAAATTCCGGGGTAAGTTAATGCCAGTTTTTTAACCAAATCAACATTATATTCCACACCTGTGCAGATAAAACCCTTTTTTTGCAGGTTATTAAGAAATGTTGCATCACCACAACCAAAATCAATTACCGATTTAATATCGTTTGTGTGTTGCAGCATTGCTATCTGTTTGCTAAAATCTTTTTCTCCATTAAAATAATATTGTTGGTGGTAACTTACTGAATACAATTTTTCATAATCCCCGTCGGTAAGTAACGGATAATTATAATTTAATTTACAGCTACAACACTCCCTGTACACAAAATGTTTGTTGTTAAATAGTATAGGAGCATAAAAAGATTCTTTACTATTTGTTGCTCCGCAAAATAAACACTGTGTTTGAGCCGTTTGCTCCATTATTGATAATTAGTTTTTATTCGAAAGATATTAAAACATAAATATTGTTAAAAAAACTTTCCATAAAGATCATTATCAAAACTGATTTACTGGTAAATTATTATATATATTGCCAAACCAATTAAAAAGATTTTAATAAATGAAAGGAATTATTCTGGCAGGAGGCTCGGGCACCAGGTTGTACCCCATAACAATGGGTATCAGTAAGCAGTTAATGCCTATTTACGATAAACCAATGATCTATTATCCGTTGAGTACTTTAATGCTGGCGGGAATAAAAGAAATATTGATCATCACCACACCGGATGACCAGGCCCAGTTTATGCGGCTGTTGGGCGATGGTGGCCAATGGGGTTGCTCAATATCTTATGCCAAACAGGAAATACCCAATGGACTGGCGCAGGCCTTTGTAATTGGCGAAAAATTTATTGGCAGTGATAGTGTAGCATTGGTTTTGGGAGATAATATATTTTATGGAAGTGGCTTTAGTAAATTGCTACAGGACTCTGCTGATCCCGAAGGGGCTGTGATATTCGCTTACCCGGTAAGTGATCCCGAAAGATATGGCGTGGTAGAATTTGATACTTCCTTAAATGCAATCAGTATTGAAGAAAAACCTGATAAACCAAAAAGTAATTATGCGGTACCGGGTTTGTATTTTTATGATAATGAAGTGGTGAATATTGCCAAAAATATTCCTGCAAGTCCAAGGGGCGAATATGAAATTACAGACGTGAACAGGATATACCTGAAAAATAAAAAATTGAAAGTTGGTGTTTTAGACAGGGGTTTTGCCTGGCTTGATACCGGCACTTTTGAATCGCTGAATGATGCAAGTGAATATGTAAGGGTAATAGAAAAACGCCAAGGTTTAAAAATTGGTTGTCCGGAAGAAATAGCCTGGCGGATGGGATTTATAAATAAAGACCAGTTGATGGTTTTGGGTGAAGCCTTGCGCAAAAGCGGGTATGGCGAATACCTGAAGAATATTGCACAATAACATGCCTCTGCCAATTAATGTTCAAAATAAATTTTAGCATTCACTTCTGCTGCGGTTAGTATATCCACCAACTGTAACACAGAACGTCTGCAAAATTTATCAAACAAATAAAATTATACTTTAAATAAATGTATTTTTATACAGCAACGACCATAAAACTTTGCATGGACTTTTAAATATTTCTCTAGCATCAGTAAGGAAAATATAATACCCCAAATTTTTTTTAATGATTGAATATGTAATTGAAGCTCAGAATAAGTTTTCACTTGGTATAAAAGAATTATGGCAATATCGTGAACTGTTTTATTTCTTCACCTGGCGGGATGTAAAAGTGAAATATAAGCAAGCGGCTTTGGGAATTCTATGGGCAATATTACAGCCATTGGTTATGGTGGTAATGTTTACACTGATATTCAGCAAAGCATTAAATGTCGGCAGCGATGGTATCCCTTATCCGGTGTTTGCATTAAGTGGATTACTGATCTGGAATATTTTTAGCAATGGTTTGCTTAACAGCGCCAACAGCATGGTAACCAATGCCAACATCATTAAGAAGATATATTTTCCCAGGCTTGTAATACCTATGAGTGCTATACTTACCGCTCTGGTAGATTTTTTCTTTGCCCTGATAATTTATGTATTGGTATTAATTTATTATCACCAGCAGGTAAGTATTTTAAAATTACTGACCTGCCTGCCACTCGGTATTTTAATTACCGTTGTTACTACTTTTGGCCTGGGCACTTTCCTTGCTGCATTAAACGTTAAATACAGGGATTTTCAATACCTGCTTCCCTTTATGATACAGTTTCTGTTATTCGCCAACCCGGTATTATATTCTGCAAAGGCATTTAGCAATCCGTGGATCAGCGCTATTATGAAGGCCAACCCAATAGCCGCCGCTATACAACTTTGCCGCAGCGTATTTACAGGGCAAGCGGTAGATTGGCAGTCGGTAGGCGTAAGTTGTATTGTAGCAATATTATTATTAATAATGGGTGTTTATACATTTAGAAAAACCGAATCTTACTTCGCTGATTTAGCATAATTATGAAGCCTATATTATCAGTACAGCATATTACCAAACAATTTAAAATTGGTGCTAAACAAGAAGGCTATCTTTCTTTACGGGATATTATTGCTAATCCGTTTAAGAAAAAAGAAAAGGACAATAAAACATTTCTTGCTCTGAATGATGTAAGCTTTGATATAGATCCCGGAGAAAGTATTGGCATTATAGGACGCAATGGAGCAGGCAAAAGCACCATGCTTAAAATACTAAGCAAAATAACGCCACCCACAAGTGGTAAAATAGTCTGCCGTGGCCGTGTTGCCAGTTTGCTGGAAGTAGGTACAGGCTTTCATCCGGAGCTAAGCGGCCGGGAAAATATTTATATGAATGGCAGTATTCTCGGCATGCGTAAATTTGAGATTGATACACATTTTGATGCCATTATAAATTTCAGTGGGGTAGAAAAATTTATTGATACGCCCTTAAAACGTTACAGCAGCGGTATGCAATTGCGTTTAGCTTTTGCGGTTGCCGCCCATCTTGAACCGGAGATACTCATCATTGATGAAGTGTTGGCAGTAGGTGATGCTGAATTTCAAAAGAAATGTTTGGGTAAAATGAATGAGGTGAGTAAAAGCGGCAGAACGGTTTTGTTCGTCAGTCATGATATGAATGCGATTGAGCAACTATGCAGCAAAGTGATAATACTTCAAAAAGGAGAGTTGGTTGCACAGGGTGAAACACATCAGCTTATTGGTAATTACCTTAATGAACACAAAGAGTTTAATGCAGGCCAGTTGTGGCTTACAGAAAATGTCTCCTTGATAGAACTGTTGTTTCAGGTGCAGGAAATAATTTCAGGCGGCAGTATGCAGTTCAGCATTACGTTAGGATTTGAACAACAGCTTCCGCTAATACCCGATTTTTGTTTATTGATCTATAGTCTTAAAGGTGTAAGGGTTGGCATTATTGATTTAAGGCCATACCTTAATCAATTTAAGGAGCATGAAAATAAACTGTCACTAAATGTAACACTCGAAAATTTTAACCTGGTAGATGGCGAATATTCTATCGGATTGTTTTACAATATAAATGAAATAAGAAAAGAAGTTCTTGATATAAACCAGATAAGGGTTAAGCCAGGGCAAAGGGTCAACGCTACAATAAACCCCTATCTTCCCCAGCACAGGGGTTATCTTGAATTATCCGGTAATGTAAAAATTAACTAACAATGTCCCTAACGTCGGTAATTAATAAAGGCAGCCAATTTTTTGGTTTTAAAATAGAGAGAGCAGTATCGTCTTTGGGAAATGACCTGGCTGTTTACGGCATCCATAAAAATGATTATGATGTAATTGGGAATAAAATCAAATTCAAAAAATTAAATGTAGCTATACCCAAAAAAAACAGTTTACCGCTTGTAGAAGGATATGAAAATGCGCTTAAACTGGCAGAGAAAAAAGGGGCAACATTTTTTATTGATGCAGAAGAAAACCTGAATATAAAAATAGATACATTGCAATTCAGGATAAATGACGAGGAAGAATTGTTTATTTTATGTGAAGTATTTTTAGAAGGCTCTTATAATTTAATTACCCCAACACAAAAAGAAATTGCACTTATAGACATCGGCATGAATGTGGGAATTACCTCTATGTTTTATGCCGTAAAGCCCAATGTAAAAAAAGTATTTTCATTTGAACCTTTTTCTCCTACCTATAACCTGGCCCTGCATAATATTCATTTGAATAAGTTGTATGCACCAAAAATAGAAACAAATAATTATGGGTTAGCTAAAGAAGATGCAACGATGGCTGTTAATTACTCATTAAGGCAAAAAGGCAGAATGGGGTTAAGCGGATTGCCAGAAAAATCAAATACAATAGCAGATAATTTTATAAAAGAATCAATCGATTTAAAGTCTGTAACAACTGCCTTCGCAGAAATAAAAGAAAAAACTGGTGGGCATTTTGTGGTTTGTAAAATGGATTGTGAAGGGGCAGAATATGAAATTATTGATTCATTGGATAAAGCCCAATTGCTTTCTTTGCCGGATGTATATTTTATAGAGTGGCATTACAAATCCCCGGAGCATATTGTTTTAAGCCTTATCAATAGCAACTACCATGTTATTAATACGACATTTAAATCATTAAATTCGGGAATGATCTATGCTATCAAACAATAGGCTTTATCTTTTGGTTTTAAATAAATAATACCCTGAAGAAATTCATTTTTATTCTACAGGATATATTCCTAATTGAAATTTACCATGAACCAACCTGATATTTCAATCATCATCGCCACCAGGAACAGGGAGAAAATATTGTGGCAAACAGTACAAAAAGCATGTGAGGCTGTTGAAAAGAAAAACGCAGAAATTATTGTTGTAAGTGATGATGATACCATATTGAATATACCCGGTTTGCTTGCAGTTAAAATTCATTATTTTGACAATCCCAAAAAAGGTGTTTCATCAGCAAGAAACTTTGGAACATTGAAAGCCAAAGGGAGCATTCTTTTTTTTATTGATGATGATATGTGGATTAATAGTGAAATAATAGATTGGATCAATACTAACCTGGTTAAAAAAAGCAATACGGATGCTGTATACCTTATTGATTGGGAATATCCGGCATCTTTAAAGAAAACACTGGCACAAAGTAAAATAGGGAGATACATTTTATCCACCGGCTACAATACCATGTGGGGCAGGATGCACCAAAAAGGGAAGAAACCTGCAACAGGGTTATATAAGTACAACGTAGTTGGAAGCGGCAGCCTTGTGCTTGAAAAAAAATTATTTGAGCAAATCGGTATGTATAATGAGTCCATTGTTTTTCAGGGAGAAGATATTGACCTGTCTAAAAGGATCAATGATCTTTCCATCCCAATTTTTTGTGTATTTGATACAACGCTATATCATAATCAGGAAGACCGCCTTGATCTGGATGGTTATCTTCAAAGGGATAACAATGGTTACCGCACACAATTTATGGCAGAAAAAGCAGGCATCATTTCTTCTTCTGTTTCTCATTATACAAGATTAATGATTTATATTTTTGAAATTTTCAGGGTATCAGAAAAAGCGTGGATCGGGTTATATGAATTAATTCCGAACCACCAATTTTTTTTACCGCTCACCAACAGGTTAACGGGTATTTTATCAGGATTGCAACGCTACAAGCAGTGGAGAAATATCATCGGCAGTAACAAATAACCAATCGAAAAACACCCACTTTTATAATGACAAAAGTTTTATTTATTCTGGATGATCTTAGCGGTGGCGGTGCAGAAAGGGTATTTGTAAACATAGCAAATGGCTTTGCTGATAACAATATTGCTGTGGAGTTTTTGGTGGGAGAAAAAAAAGGCGTTTACCTGGATCTGTTAAATTCAGTCATCCCTATAACTGAAGTGGGGGGAAGAACATTACTAAAATACCTCACTACATTTCCCCGGATCTTCAGGCAAAATAATTATACGCATATTTTTACTGCAAGCCATTACGCAAGCTCCGCAGCAATTATTGCAAAAAAGATCACCAAAAAGTCGGCAAAGATTTATCTGACACATCATTATTCACATCCTGCATCACGCCCAATAAAATATTTAAAAGGTGATGTAATTTTAAAATTGATCCATTTTTTTATTACACCACATGCCGATAAAATAATTGCTGTAAGTAATGGAAGTTTGGAATGGCTGCGTAATTTCAGCCATCATAAACTCCCGCAGGGAACCTTCATTTATAACCCAGTCTTTGATAATTCGATCTATGCATTAGCAACAGAACAGGTTAATTTTCCAATAGAAATAAAAGATAAAATTGTACTGCTGACGGTGGGCAGGTTATCAGAGCAAAAAGATCATCTTACTTTAATAAAGGCATTTGGTTTTTTTAAACAAACTCATGATAATGCAATATTGTTTATACTTGGCACAGGTCCCTTGCAATTAATGCTGGAAAATTATATTAAAGAGAATGATTTATCTGACTATGTTTTTCTAATGGGCTTTCAGGCCAATCCTTACAAATGGGTAGCCAATTGTGATGTGTTTATATTGTCTTCCATTTATGAAGGTTTTGGAAATGTAATAGCAGAGGCAATAGCATTGGGTAAAACGGTGGTGAGTACCGATTGTCCTTCAGGACCTGCAGAAATTTTACAAGATGGTGCATTAGGATATCTGTGCCCCTTAAATGATCCGGTCGCAATGTCTGCTTCAATTGAAAAGGCTTTACAAAAACCTTTTGACGTTAATATTTTAAAACAATCCGCCAATCAATATATGATTAGCGAAATTGTAAAAAAGTATATTGAAATTCTTTGAGCAACTGCGCTAAACTGTAGCATAGCATCATAGTGTAAGGCATAACAATTTTAATAAGGCAAATAATATTTTATTATTTTCGTTTTATTTCAAACTACTAATTTATGTGTGGTATTGCGGGGTATGTTTCTTTAAATAAAAGGCTTAATCAGCAACATTTAAAATCCATGTCCGATAAACTGGCTCATAGGGGGCCTGATGCAGAAGGTTTTTACTTTAATGATACCGATAATGATTACATAGTTGGCCTTGCACACCGTAGGCTTAGTATTTTAGACCTGAGTATTACTGCCAATCAACCTATGATGAGCCACGACGACAGGTTTGTAATGGTCTTTAATGGCGAAGTGTACAATTTTCAGGAATTGCAAAAAGAAAAATTACCCGGTACCGTTTTTAAAACACATAGTGACAGTGAGGTGATCCTGGAGTGCTTTTCCAAATATGGTACGGAATGTTTCAATTGGTTCAATGGCATGTTTGCCATTAGTTTTTGGGATATAGCACAACAAAAATTAACCGTGGTAAGGGACAGGTTTGGGGTAAAGCCGGTAACTTATTTTTACGATGACCATGCATTTATTTTTGCCTCCGAAATAAAAGCCTTTGAAAATTTACCAATTCAAAGAACACTGAATATAGAAGCCATTAAGGATTATTTTTTTTTAGATTATATACCGAAAACACAATCTGTTTTTAAAGAGATCAATAAATTGCCGAACGGCCATTACATGGAGTACACGCCTGCTGAAGGATTGAAAATTTCCCGTTGGTATAATTTATTGGATAAGTACGAGGTTCAAAAAAAAACCATATCATTAGCAGATGCAACCGAAGGTTTTGACAGCCTTTTAAACAGTTCTGTAAAACTAAGAATGTTGAGTGATGTAAAAGTGGGTTCGTTTTTAAGCGGCGGCACCGACTCCTCTTTGATTGCCGCCAAATTTCAGCAAAATGCCGATATACCTGTTGAAACTTTTACTATAGGGTTTGATGTAAAAGAATATGATGAAACCCAATACGCAACACGGGTAGCGCAAATTTTAAAAACTTCCCATCACCAATTTGATGTGAATGAAGCCTATTGCCTCTCGCAATTAGATGCGGTGGTGGATGCCTATGATGAGCCCTTTGTTGGCCCTTCAACTATTCCCACTTTAATAGTATGCGAAAAAGCAAGGCAATTGGTAACAGTAGCTTTAAGCGGAGATGGCGGAGATGAATTGTTTCTTGGCTATACTTACTACAGCCGTTATAACCAGTTAAAAAATATCTATAAATACAGCAACACTCCCATGCGCTACATAGCCGCATCTGTAATGAAAAAAATGGGATTGAAATATAATAAAGGCGCCGCTTTACTGGAAGCTGAAAACGAAAAGAAATTAATGCTGCACCTCGTTTCGCAGGAGCAGCAAATGTTTTCAGAAAAAGAGATCAGCCAGTTGTTCAACTGCAAATACAACCATCAAACCATATTGAAAGATTGGGAAGATATTGAAGCAATGCCGATTGACAACAAGGAGAAAATTTCTTTGTTTGACATCAATAATTATCTCGCCAATAACCTGATGTATAAAATGGATATTGCTTCCATGGCCAATGGCCTGGAAGTGAGGTTGCCTTTTTTAGATTACCGCCTGGTAGAATTCAGCATCAACCTGCCAACGGAATTTAAAATAAATGGCAGTATGCATAAGTTTTTAATGAAGAAAGACCTGGAACGATATTTACCCGATCACTTGATTTACAGAAAAAAATGGGGATTCCCGGCACCAATTTCCAAATGGCTTTCAGGTAATTTGAGTCACTTAATTAACATACATTTATTGGATAAAAGTAAGATAGAGCAACAGGGAATATTCAGTTTCGCATTCATTGAAAATATTGTAAATGAATTTAAAAAAGGTGATCATTATCTTGGTAAAAAAATATGGGGCCTTATAGTTTTTCAACTTTGGTATATAAAACACTATGAAAAAAAATAAAGCATCTATATTATTATTTCACCGGGTATATCCAGTAAGAGATGTTATGTGGGATCCTATGGATCCAAAACGTTTTGAAAACATACTGAAGTTTGTAAAAAAAAATTATACCGTTTTACCATTACTCGAAATATTGGACACTAAACCAGCATCTGTAAAAAAACCTTTGGCAGCAATAACTTTTGATGATGGTTACAGGGATTATATAGAATATAGTTTACCAATAATGGACCGGTTAAAAATAGCATCATCCATTTACGTTGTTACAGATTGTATATCAAAAAACAAACCCACCTGGACCTTTGAGGTTGACTATCTTTTTTTTAATACTAATAAATTACAAATTGACTGGACCATCGACACCAGTTTTTTACCCGATGATTGTAGAAAAGATAAGTTTATAAACAAACAGGAACTGATTGCGTTCTGTTTAAAATTTAAACAATATATAAAAAAAATACCGGAAGAAAAACGCAGGATATTGCTTCAAAATCTGTTACGTTCTTTTAATGACGTAACGATTCCTTCGGATCTGATGATGAGCTGGAAGGAAGTAAAGCAGATCATAAATGCAGGAGTAGAAGTAGGGTCGCATACCGTTACTCATCCGCCACTGGCCACACTTTCTAAAGTAGATTTAGATAAGGAATTGCAAGAATCAAAAGCTGAATTTTTTAATAATACAGGTATCAATACAAGAGTAATTTCTTATCCGGTAGGCAGCTATAACCAACAGGTGAAGGAAGCTTCCTTGCTTGCTGGTTATGATTTTGGATTAGCTGTAAATCATACAATTCATGACGTGAACAATGGCGATGCATTTGAAATACCCCGGATAGAATTGTATAATGAACCTTTTTGGAAAAGCTGGCTAAGAATAAAACAGTATCGATAGCCGTTAGTTTAGAATCTAATAAAACAGAAAGTATTTGTTACAATGAATAAGCATGTATGAAGATAGTTTTACTTTGTGGTCATCAGTATAACCAGGTGGCGCTGGCCAATAAAATAGCCCAACAGTTTCACCTGGCAGGTATAATTGTTGAACAAAAGGAAACAAAAAGGGCAACTGCATTTTCCTTGAAACAAATTATAGAAAAAGTATTGAACAGAACTGTTTTTATCAACTTACACCGAAGCTGGTTTAGCTTGTTGGATGCCTATAAAAAAGGATATCCCGCCTTTCCTGAAACTGAAAAAATGGTGGTATCAAATATAAATGCAGAAGCTTCTGTTGATTTTATCAGGCGCCTGCACCCAGACCTGGTAATGGTTTCCGGAACCTCAATAGTGAAAAAGAAAATACTGGAGTTAAGCATTCCCAAAGGCATTATTAATTTACACACAGGTTTATCACCGTACATTAATGGTGGCCCCAACTGTACCAACTGGTGCATTGCAGAAAAGCAATTTCATTTGATAGGTAACACCATTATGTGGATAGATGCAGGTATAGACAGTGGTGATATCATTACAACAGAACGGACATTCCTTGATGGAAAGGAAAGCCTGCCCGAGTTGCACCTTAAAGTAATGAACCATGCTCATACGCTTTATTTAAAAGTGTTGAAAAAGTTAGAGGATGATCCGGAGCATTGCCCAAAAGTAAAACAACAATCTATTACGGCAGGTACAACGTATTACAGCAGGCAATGGAACAGCAATGCAAAATGGCGGCTTTTAAAAAATTTAAAACTATTGCCGGCTTATTTTAAGTCAGCCCAATATACCATTGACATCAATAAAATTAAAACGGTGCCGCTTTAAAGTGGTTGCCAATTTTTTTTATAAATACAATCAACGTTACTTTAAGGCTTAATGAAAGCATCAAAAAAAATACTCTTTATATCTTACGACGGAATGACGGATCCCCTGGGCCAAAGCCAGGTGATACCTTATTTGTCAAACCTTACAAAATTTGGATACACATTTACAATACTTAGCTGCGATAAAGCAGACAAGTATGCTGCCAATAAAGCCTACGTTGAAACGCTGATTGCACCTTTTCCCATTACATGGGTATCAGTACCCTATCATAAAAATCCCCCTGTGCTTTCTTCTGTGTATGATTTTTATGCATTAAAAAATGCGGCAAAAAAATTGCAAGCCCTCCATCATTTTGATATGGTGCATACACGGCCCGGCCTCCCGACAATGGTAGCTTTGTATCTTAAAAGAAATTTCGGCGTAAAATTTTTAAATGATGTAAGAGGTTTTTGGGCAAATGAAAGAGTGGATGGCGGCATGTGGAATTTGCAAAACCCGGTTTTTAAAAGCGTCTATAAATTTTTTAAAAAACATGAATACAAATGTTTGCTTGAGGCTGATTATACAACCTGCCTCACTTATGCTGCCCGTAAAGAAATACATACCTGGAAAAATATTCCCAACCAGCCAATACTTATTGAAGTGATTCCCTGTAGTGCAGATATGGATTTGTTTAACCCGAACAATATTGATCAATTACTGAAAGAAAAATTTAGAGCTGAATTAAATATTAAAGAAGCTGATTTTATAATCAGCTACCTGGGCTCAATTGGCGGCTGGTATTTAACAGGCGAAATGATGCGTTTTTGTAAATGTGTAAGTGATAAAATACCCCAGGCAAAATTCCTTTTTATTTCGCCACATGGCCATGACATGATTGCTGCTGCGGCCGCCAAATGCGGACTTGCCGAAAATAAGTTAATAGTTAAGCAAGTTAAAAGGCATGAAGTTCCAGCACTGTTATCCTTCAGTAATTATGCCTTGTTTTTTATCAAGCCATGTTACTCAAAAATTTCCTCATCGCCAACCAAGCATGGCGAAATAATGGCCATGGGCATACCCGTAATTACCAACAGCGGCGTAGGTGATGTAGAAGAGATTGTTACAAAATATAATGCAGGCTATGTTGTGAATGATTTTTCAGAAAGCTCTTTTAATAAGGTAATTGAAAAAATTATTGCCGGTAATACATTTGATAAGGATGCCATACGCAATGGTGCTAAGGATTTTTATGCATTACAAACCGCAGTTGAACGTTATAAAAAAGTGTATCATACAATACTTGGTAAGGGCTTGTTGTAATGAGTAAATTTTATTCATCTATTTTTGTTACCGACTCTTAAAAATATAATATGTCAAAACGTTTTCTCATTGTTGGTTCTGGTTTTTCCGGCTGCGTATTGGCCAATAAGTTGGCAAGCATGATAGATTGCAAGATTGATATTTGGGATGAACGAAACCATATTGGTGGTAACAGCCACACTGAAAGGGATGGGGAAACAAACATAATGGTGCATCAATATGGCCCACATATTTTTAACACCGATAAAAAACACATCTGGGATTATGTAAATAGTTTTGGTGAATTTAAGCCTTATGTCCATCGTGTAAAGGCAGTATGGGATGGCCAGGTTTATTCATTACCTGTTAACCTTTATACTATCAATCATTTTTTTAATAAAAATTTTACTCCATCTCAAGCCCGTGCCTTTATAGATACGCTGGCAGATAAAACAATCACTGATCCTAAAAATTTTGAGGAGCAGGCGTTGCGTTTTATCGGCAAAGAATTGTACCAGGCATTTTTTTATGGCTATTCAAAAAAACAATGGGGTTGCGAACCTTCTCAATTGCCGGCATCAATCATTAAACGCATACCGGTAAGGTTTAGCTATGATGATAATTACTACAACAATCAATTTTCGGGCATACCTGTTGATGGGTATACTGTCATAATGAAAAAAATGATTGACCACCCGGACATTGCAGTTACCTTAAATAAGAAGTTTGATGCAGCAATGGATTTAAGCGGCTACGATCATGTGTTCTATACAGGGCCTATAGATGCTTATTTTAATTATCAATATGGCAGGCTGGGTTATAGAACAGTTACTTTTAAAAAAGGATATGCAGATGGCGATTACCAGGGTACATCGCAAATAAATTATTGCGAAGAAAAAATCCCGTTTACAAGAATTACGGAACATAAACATTTTGCTCCCTGGGAGCAGCACGATAAAACTGTTTACTTTATAGAATACAGTAAAGAAACAGGCCCAACCGATGTGCCTTATTATCCGAAAAGACTGCCTGCCGATAAAGCATTATTAAAATTATACCGGGAAGCAGCAGAGCAACAACAGCATATCTCTTTTTTAGGCAGGCTTGCCACTTACAGGTACATGGATATGCACCATGTAATTGATGAGGCTTTGGAATTGGCAAAATCAATTGGCGTTAACATGGCTGCAAATACACCATTCCCAGTTTTCTCCAATGTGGAAACTTTTTAATAATCCCGTTTTTAATTTCAAATCTCTACCCGTCCTTCACTATATCCCTCACGCAAATGCGGGTATGCTTATATCCTTACAATAGTTTGTAGCATACATTTTTTAAATAGTTGTAGCAGGTGCAATAAGTACAATCAGGTTTCGTTATCGTAGCGTCCAATATCTATAAACCTAAATCATCGTTATAATGGAAAAGGTAATTGCTGTAGTTGTTACTTACAACCGGCAGACACTTTTATCTGAATGTATCACTGCATTAAGAAATCAATCAAGAACGCCTGACGCTATTTTAGTTGTAAACAATGGCAGCACAGACGAAACAGAATCGTGGTTACTAGCTCAACCTGATTTAATTACCATCACACAAAAAAACCTGGGCTCCAGTGGCGGGTTTAATACTGGCATCAGTTGGGCATATAAAAATGGGTATACATGGATATGGTGTATGGATGATGATGGCTATCCTAAAGAAGATGCACTGGAAAATATTTTAGCGCCTGAATTGGATATGCTTTGCTTGCGCAACTGTGCTGTTTTAAATAAAGAAGATAAAAAATCTTTTGTTTGGAAAACGAAAGATTATAAAACTATTGATGCTGTTGATTGTAAAATAATTAAGGGTATCGGCCACCCGTTTAATGGCACTATGCTCAATAGGAATATTGTAGAAAGAGTAGGCCTGCCTAAACCAACACTGTTTTTATGGGGCGATGAAACAGAGTATTATTTGCGGATTGTTAAAAAGAATAATATTCCTGTATGCACTATTGCAGATAGCATACATTACCATCCTGCAGCAGGTTTTACTTACAAAAACGACTGGAATTATCTGAGCACCTGGAAAATGTATTTCTATATCCGCAATCGTTTTCATATCCACAAGGCCCGGTACAATACTAAGGTAATGGCCTTTATGAATTATTGTTGCTTTCTTCTGGCAATGGCTGGCGTAATAATGGTATATCAAAAAACAGATAAGATGAAAAAGTTGCGTTTTATATTCTGGCCTGCTACAGATGCTTTCAGCAATAATTACCTGGCTACTCCACAAACGATCTTAACCAGGTTAAATGAAGGGCCTTTTGTTTCCTTTAACCCATTACCCAAAATTTCTTTCCGAAACAGAATGACTTTATTTTCACTTTTACGCAGAGACAGGACTGCTACCGTGTAGTGTCAGGAGATACTTTTTATCAATAGGTTGTTGGTATTTTCCAATGCTTCTTTTTCCGCTTTCTTTTTCTTTTTGGCCGCAAGCGCCACTTCCCATATCAATAATATCGAGATGATATAAAATGACAAACAGGGAATTTTATACCTTACCAAGGTGCCGAAATTAAGGGTGGTAGCACCTACAAAGAGTGCAAATAACACAGAATAAAAAAAGCAAAAAAATATCATTGAGTTATTGAAAATGATGGTGAAGAATTTAAGCGGCCCGGCTTTAAAAAATACATATACTGTCAATAACATCAGTGCAAGGCTTTCTAATGAAGACAAAAGAGTTGATATTTTTTTTGATTCCCACAAGTAAGGCCTGAAGAAAGTAGCGCCAATTGCGGCCGGGGTCATTTTTAATAAGCTGCTTATTGAACCATCATATTCTACCCCCAGTGAAAAAGAGGATTCTGCCAGGTCAGCCATATTTATAAAATTAGTCTGTTGGGTTTTAACAGACTCAGCAATTTTATCTACTGCAAAAAAACCAAGCTCTTCTTTTAATTTATCGGCCAATGCAAAAAGGCCAATTACACCAAAACAGATTAGTATAAACCCCAATGCTATTTTTGCAATTTTATTTTTTACACGCTTAATATTACTTAACACCAGGTACAAAGCATAAAAAGGTAAATACGAAATGATGATGTAAACTTTAATGATATACAAAATATAGGCAGCTAAAATGGCTATAATTATATTTTTGATGATTGATTCTTTTTTTTCAAAAACACAATACAATGAATAGGTCATCCATCCCAGCATTCCCATGCATAAAGGGTCTTTTAAAATGCCCGAACTCCAAAAAACCACAGTAGGTAAATAAATAATGGCAATGGCTAATTTTTTATGCATATAGGGAAAATGCTCATAAAAAAATTTGTATAAACGCCATACCCCGCTATAGGAAATCATGGAAAAAAAGAGATTTATCAGTAAATATTTACCGAAAGTAAAAAAGCATAAAACAGCTACCAGCCTGGATATAAGAAAATTACTTTCTAATTTAAAGTAGCCCATGTTATCGGGGTCCTGCAAAAGATTTTCATCGTAACTGCTACCTGGAGTAAACAATAAATGTATATTACCAACAGGGTCTTTTAAAATAAGCTTGAATAAATGATAGCCTTCTGGAAAATATAATGTTGTTGTATCTCCACGGGTGATGTAAATAAAAAAAAAGCTAAAGGCAATACTGCTGAATACCTTTATCCAAAATCCATGCTTGTGGTATTTTCTTAAAATAGGGTCGTTCATACGTTTTCGCCGGGCCGAAAAAATTAGATGAAAAATAAAAACATACAATGGAAATAATATGACTTCTGTAAAACCCATCCTTTTTTAATCAGAAAACTTTTATAATTGTGTGTGAACGAAGTGAATGGGCAAAATTATCCCAATTTATCATTTGCTATTCAATAATATAGAGTTATTTTGCCCGTACTAAAGATAGTGCTATATGTGTGGTATTGCAGGTTCAATAAATTTTAAATTATCATATCCTGTTATTGATCAAAATATGTTGCATCGTGGCCCAGATGAACAGACCGGTTTTATGACGGACAATATTGATTTGTATCATCTTCGTTTATCCATACTGGATATTGAAGGGGGCAAGCAACCGATGCATTTGGATGAGCGCTATACTATTATCTTCAACGGCGAAATTTACAATCACAACGAAATAAGGGCAATGCTTAACCTGCAGGGCAAAACATTTTCTGACACAGAAACCTTGTTATTATTGTACCAAAAATATGGCGTTGATTTTTTGCATTACCTGGAAGGGATGTTTGTATTTGCTATTTATGACAACAAGGAAAAAAAATTATTTATTGCCAGGGACCGTGCTGGAAAAAAACCGCTCTACTATTATAATGATAGCCAAAAATTTGTTTTTGCCAGCGAATTAAATTGCCTGAAAGGCTTGCTGCCATTGCAGATGGAGAATGACCATTTTTATCATTACCTGCGGTTAGGTTCATTTTATGGAGCACTTACACCTTATAAAAATGTGACCGAATTAAATGCCGGCCATTT
The DNA here is from genome assembly GCA_025359625.1 of Ferruginibacter sp. Taxonomy (GTDB): domain Bacteria; phylum Bacteroidota; class Bacteroidia; order Chitinophagales; family Chitinophagaceae; genus Ferruginibacter. The sequence continues at coordinate 11,641 of JANYFT010000052.1, read as the reverse complement.
TTTATTAATTGACTGCACCACATTACAGACCAACAAAAAATGCTGGTGGAGCATTAATGATTTTTATGGAAAAAGGCACAAGGACGATCTTGAAGAAAGCCTGCAAAAAGTAGATGGTTATTTAAATGCAGCAGTAAAAAGAAGGGTAGAGTCATCTGATCTGGAAGTGGGCAGCTTTTTAAGCGGCGGTATTGATAGCGGCCTCGTAACTGCGATAGCCAGCAAATACAATAATAAAATTAAAACCTTTACCGTATCATTTGATGGAGAGTACGATGAAGCGCCCTTGGCAAAATTGGTAGCTGATAAATACCAAACCAATCATACAGAAATAAAAATTTCTTTTGATCATCTTAAAAATGACCTTGAAAAAATTTGTTGCAATTATGGCGAACCATTCTTTGATAGTTCGGCCATACCAAGTTATTATGTAAGTGCGGCAGCAAAAAAACACCTTACTGTTATTTTAAATGGAGATGGGGCAGATGAATTGTTTGGCGGCTATAGGAGGTATGTTCCCTTTGCACAGTATGATTTTTTTAAAAGGAATGCATTCATTAAAAATGTAGCGGCACTTTCGAAAAATATCCTGCCTCCCGGTAATAACAAAAAATCGAAATATAATTATTTCTATCGCCTGATTTCATTAGCATCAAAAAATAATTTGGAAATTTATTTATCTGCCGGGGTAGATATTATGGAGAATTATGAAACAGATATTATTAGCCACGGGATAGATTATCTGCAACCCATGCGTACTGATTTTAACGCTATCGCCCATGCAAATATCAGCGGTTTAAGAAAGATCATGAACATGGATTTTAATACAACCTTGTTTAGTGATTTGCTGGTAAAAATGGATATCGCCAATATGGCTAACTCGTTGGAAGGTCGCAGCCCGTTTTTATGTAAAGAGTTGCTGGAATATGCGCCTGGTATGAATGACGGGTTTAAAATTAAGGGCAGCACCACAAAATATTTATTGAGGCAATTGGCAAAAAAATATCTTCCTTCTGAATTAATCAATCAGCCAAAAAGAGGGTTTGAAATTCCGTTAAAAAACTGGGTTGAGCTGGAATTAAAAGATGTTGTGTTTGATTATGTAGGATCGCCAACCGCTATCAGCCGGCAGTTTATAAAAAAAGAATTTTTGGAATCATTATTAGGAAATACCATAAAAATATCTGCAGAAAAAAGAGCAAAAATCTTATGGACTTTACTGAGTATGGAAATATGGTATAAAAAAGTTTACTTACAATAAATGAATCAAACAGGCATAAAGAAAAAAAAGGTTTTGCACACCACCACAAGATTGGTGTTGGGTGGTGGTGTTGAAAAAAATATTTATTATACCGTTACAAATCTTGCAGGTGAATTTGACTTCCATTTAAGCTGTGGTGCCGATTTTAAAGATGACTTGTTTGGAGACCATCCTGAAATTAAAATTATTATTTGCCCGCATTTAGTCAATGCCATACATCCCGTAAAAGATTTAAAAGCCCTTTGGTTTTACTACCGGCTTATCCGAAAAGAAAAATATGATATTGTACATACCCACGAAACAAAAGCCAGTTTTATAACCAAATTGGCCGCATGGATGGCCCGGTGCCCTTATGTAATTTATGGCCTCCATGGTGTTACATTTAATGACCCGATGAGCAGTTTGAAAAGGAAATTCTTCATTCTGCTGGAAAAGCTAACCATTCATTGTGCAGACCTTGTTGTTGCTGTAGGCTATGATACTATTGAAGAATATCATAAAGAAAATATCGGAAAAAATATCCCTTTTCAGGTGGTTAGAAGTGGTATTGATATTGACGGTTATCTAAAGCATACCCTTCAAACGGAGGAAGAAAAGTTGCTGTTTAGAAAGTCGTTGGGCATTAATAAGAAAGATATAGTGATAGTAACAGTAGGTAGGTTTTCTTACTCAAAAGCACAAAGATATGCCATTGAGGCTTTTGCTGTGTTGCAAAAAAAATATACCAATTTAAAATTTTTGTTGATTGGTGAAGGCGAGTTATTGCAGGATTGTAAGACGTTGACACAAACTTTAGGCATACCTGACAACAGCATCTATTTTCTGGGCTATCAAAAAGATATTCCCCAATATTTATCTGTCAGTGATCTTTTTGTCTTTACTTCATTAAGAGAAGGGTTACCAAGGGTTATTGTGGAAGCATCTTTATTGAAGGTGCCCGTTATAACATTTGAAGTAGAAGGTGCGGCAGAAGTGTTGGAAAATGAAAAATCCGGCTTTATTGTACCACAGGCAAATGTAGATTTATTAATATCCAAAACAGAACAGTTAATTTTGCAACCGGCGCTAAGAGCATCATTTGGTAAAATTGCCCATCAGCATGTAATACAGTATTGGGATATGAGAATAATGGCTCAGCAGTTGCAAAAAATTTACAATCGAAACATCCTGTAATGAAAATTGCGTTTACAATTGATTTTGAAGACTGGTACCAGGGCATTGACCTTCCTTTTGATAGATGGAAAAATCTTGAAAAGAGGTTGCATATAGGCCACTATAAACTGCTGGAGCTATTTCAGAAGGCCAACGTAAAAGCAACCTATTTTTTGCTGGGTAAAACAATAGAAGATCATCCAAAAATGATTAGTGAAATAATCAACGAAGGCCACGAAATTGGCTGTCACACTTATTCTCATCCTTTTATATACAAATTAACGCCTGAAGCATTTAGAGAAGAGTTACAAAAATCCAAACAATTAATTAATTCTTTTGGCGTTAAGTATTCCGGATTTAGGGCTCCTTATTTTTCTATAGATGCAAGAAGCCTTTGGGCGTTAGATATATTAAAAGAAGAAGGATTTACCTATGATTCAAGTGTTTTCCCCGGAGATGCAAAACGTACCGGGATACCAGGTTTTAATCCCAAAATTCAGCAACTGTCCAATGGAATACTGGAATTTCCGATAAGTACGGTTAAGGTATTTAATTTTGATTTTGGAGTTGGCGGAGGCTATTTTAGATTGTTGCCGTACACTTTTTTTAAAGAAAAGATGGAGAAAATATTAAAAGAGAGACACAGTATTTTTTATTTACATCCATGGGAACTGGATATTAATCAACCCAAAGTTCCAGGCATTAACCGGCGTATCAGGTTTACCCATTATGTAAATTTATATTCTGCAGAAAAAAAAGTAAAACAATTGCTAACTGATTTTGAATGTACCACAGTAGCTGATATTTTAAACAACCAATAACAATGGATAACAATAAAAATTACACCCTTACAGAAACCAAAGATGTAGAAACTTTTTTTCACGGATATGCTGCTGATTTTGATAGCATTTACGGACATACAAAAAAAAGAAGTGGATGGGATAAGTTTCTAGATAAATATTTTCGTAGGTCGATGCGTTTGCGCTACGATCTGGTTTTGAAGTATTCAGCCAACCCGGAAATTAAAACCATACTGGATGTTGGCTGCGGCGGCGGAGTTTATTGTGAAGCATTGTTGGTTGCAGGCAAAACCGTGACCGGGCTGGATATTGCCGACGGTATGCTGGAACTTGCCGAGCAAAAAACAAAAAGGTTTGCGGAACAGGGTAAAGTAAATTATGTGCATAGCGGATACCTGGAACACCACTTCACCCAACAATTTGATGCGGCAGTTTTGGTTGGTTTTTTTGATTATATAAAAACGCCGTTAGATGTGTTTAAAAAATTACAAACAGAAATTACTAAAGAGTTATTAATGAGTTTCCCAAAATCAGGGGGCTTTTTAGGCTGGCAAAGAAAAGTAAGATATAAGATGAGAAATTGCCCGTTATATTATTATTCAAAAAACGATTTGGAAGCATTGTTTGCAAAAATGGGCTGGCAAAATAAAGCGGAGATTTTTGATATTGACAGGGATTTTTTTGTAAGGATTAAATTATAAATTTTAATGAATAATTTTTGAACCCGGCTTACACAGGCCGGGTTTTTATTTTTAATAACATTAGGATAAGAATGTTTCTGTTAATCTTTGGAATGTTATCTTTAAACAAAACAGTGTTGACTTTGTTATAAAAATAAATAGATATAAATAAGTAAGATGAACTTCTTTACCATTAAAGATCTCGAAAATTTATCCGGCATCAAGGCACACACCATCCGTATATGGGAGCAGCGCTACAACTTTTTAAAACCCAGCCGTTCTGATACCAACATCCGTTATTACAGTAACGATGAATTAAAGAAAATCCTCAACATTGCCCTGCTCAATAAATACGGGTATAAGATATCGCATATAGATAGAATGGGCGATGCGGAAGTAAAGGAAAAAATCTTATTGCTTACACAAGTACAGGCGCAACAGGAACGAATTGTAAATGATTTAATACAGTGCATGGTAGATTTAAATATGGAGAGGCTGGAAGATATTTTAGATGACCATATAAGGAGCCGGGGTATTGAAAGAACCATTACACAAATCATTTTTCCTTTCATGGAAAAGATTGGCATATTATGGCTTACCAACCATATCAATCCGGCGCAGGAGCATCTTGTAAGCAATATCATCCGCCAAAAACTAATAGTCGGCATTGATGGGATTGTCACTTCATTAAAAGTAAATAAAACAGTATTGCTATTTTTACCAGAAGGAGAATATCATGAAATTGGTATGTTATTCATGTATTATTTATTAAAGAGCAGAGGTGTATCCACCATTTATTTAGGCGCCAGTATTCCCTTAAATGATATAGAATATGTTGTGAACTTAAAAAAGCCTGATTACCTGTACACCCATCTTACATCAGTAGGGGATAATTTTAATTTTGACAAATTTATGAGTACCATCACAAAAAAATTTAACGGTACCCCTATCATTATCTCCGGGATGTTAACCAATACTTACGAAAAGAAAATTCCGGCACCTATCCATTTCAAGAAATCATTTCCTGAAGTAATGGAATTTGTAGCTACACTTTAAATCCTTGCAAATCGTTTTATATCGTTTAACATTTTATTAAAATTATTAGACGAAATATTCTTGATTTTTTAAAATTATTGTTTAACTTTACAGTATAATAATTTAAACAGTTTGCAAATGGCCTCGATAGATTTCAATCAATTGCTAATAAACAATACAGAATTTTTAAAACCTTTCGCCATTACCTTAACAAGGGATAATGAAGTAGCCAAAGACCTACTACAGGAAACAATGTATAGGGCGTTGGCTAATAAAGAAAAATACAATGTCGGGACAAATATTAAAGCATGGTTGTATACCATTATGCGAAATATTTTTATCAATAACTATCGCCGCAAGGCAAAACAAAACACTATTTTCGACAGCACTCCAAATGAATTTTTATTAAATTATAACCAGGTTACTGCTACCAATGCGGCAGAAGGGGCATTAAAAATGAAAGACATTCAGTTGGCAATCCATAATCTGCCGGCTATTTTTCGCAATCCCTTTATGTTATATTTTGAAGGGTACAAATATCATGAAATCGCAGACATGTTACATGAACCGTTGGGCACTATAAAAAGCAGGATTCACTTTGCAAGAAAATTGTTGAAAGAACAACTCACCAGGTTTTAATTTTTATACATTAAATAATCAGGATCATCTTGTTTTAAACTCAAGTTGATTTATTTTAATTATTGAAAACCGTTGTCATCATAGGAAGTGGATTTGCAGGATTATCCGCTGCATGTTTTATGGCTAAGGCTGGTTGGGATGTTACAGTTTTAGAAAAGCACTCGACTCCGGGTGGGAGAGCCCGCCAATTAAAAGCACAAGGTTTTACATTTGATATGGGACCAAGCTGGTATTGGATGCCGGATGTTTTTGAAAGGTTCTTTAATTGTTTTGGAAAAAAAGTTTCCGATTATTACCAACTTGACAGACTTGACCCTTCCTATAAAATTTACTGGCCTGAAGGCTGCATGGATATGCCTGCCGATTATAATGCGCTTAAAAAGTTATTTGATAATTTAGAACCTGGCAGCGGTGTAATGTTGGATAAATTTATGAAAGAGGCGCAGTTTAAATACGAAGTGGGCATCAATAAATTAGTACACAAGCCCGGGCTATCCATTACTGAATTTGCAGACCTTGACCTTATAAAAGGGGTATTTAAACTGGATGTTTTTACCTCTATGAAAAAACATATTGGCAAACATTTTAAAAATAAACAACTACAGCAGCTATTAGAATTTCCGGTATTATTTTTAGGCGCACTGCCAGAAAATACACCTGCATTGTATAGCCTGATGAATTATGCCGATGTAAAGTCCGGCACCTGGTATCCAAGAGGTGGTATGTATAAAATTGTTGAGGGCATTTACCAGGTTGCTGTTGAACTCGGCGTAAAATTCAGGTTTAACCATAACGTTGTAAAAATTGATGTAGAAGGAAATATTGCTAAAAGAATTTTTGCAGAAATAGCTGCTGACAATCAACAAACGATAACTGCATCGTTTGATGCAGATGTGGTGGTAGGTGGGGCAGACTACCATTTTATAGAAACTAAATTATTGACTTTACACAATAGAAGCTACACAGATAATTATTGGAACAAAAGAATAATGGCGCCAAGCTGTTTAATATATTATGTTGGTTTAAATAAAAAACTTAACAATGTTTTGCACCATACTTTATTTTTTGACGTAAGTTTTGATGTGCATGGTAAAGAAATTTATACTGTTCCACAATGGCCCACAAAACCTTTGTTTTATGTAAGTGTTACTTCGGTTAGCGATGACAGTGTTGCTCCTGCAGGTTGTGAAAATTTATTCTTTCTTATTCCTGTGGCCACCGGATTACATGGAGATACAGAAGAACTAAGGGATAAATATTTTGAAGATATATTGCAACGGTATGAAACAAGGATAGGGCAGCCAGTAAAAGATGCCATCATATTCAGAAGATCTTATTCGGTTAGTAATTTTATAGACGATTACAATGCATTTAAAGGAAATGCATACGGTTTAGCAAACACTTTAATGCAAACTGCTGTTTTAAAACCAGCCTGTAGAAGCAAGAAGATTAAAAATTTATTTTACACCGGTCAGTTAACAGTACCTGGCCCGGGAGTGCCGCCCAGTTTAATTAGCGGCGAAGTGGTGGCAAAGGAAATTGTAAAATATTTTTAACAAAAGCTGGTTTATTTGGTTATAGATACTGGTTGAAAATGTTATTTTAGATTTCGATTTAAAATGTATGAAGTAGTATTTATTTTTTGGTGCTGATATAATCACTTTATTGGCACGAGAGCCAAAATACCAAGGCTTTAAAAGCATAAGTGAGTGCTGATATTTTGGGATTGAGATAACACAAGCATTGAACAAACTACCAATGATCACAAAAATTAGCAAAGGAAATGATGAATCTTTTTCATAAACTAAGTCAGCAGTGCAGCAAAGCAACCACAGAGATGTATAGCACATCCTTCAGCAGTGCTATAAAATTATTGCATCCTAGTTTGCGAACTCCTGTTTTTAACATTTATGGATTTGTACGTTTTGCTGATGAAATAGTAGATACTTTTCATCAAAATAATAAAAAAGTTTTGCTGGAAGAATTTAAAGCAGATACCTATATTGCTATAGAAAGAAAGATAAGCCTAAATCCCATTTTGCATAGTTTTCAGTTAACCGTTAATCAGTATGGCATATCACATAATTTGATAGCGGCTTTTTTTAAGAGTATGGAAATGGATCTTAGTAAAGCAACATACGATTGTAATGGGTATAAAGAATATATTTATGGAAGTGCGGAAGTAGTTGGGCTAATGTGCCTGCATGTTTTTTGTGAGGGAGATAAAAAAATGTACGAAAAATTAAAACCTTCCGCACAGTTGCTTGGATCAGCCTTTCAGAAAGTAAATTTTTTACGGGATGTAAAAGCCGATTACGAAGAATTAAGCAGAACTTATTTTCCGGATGTGGATTTTAAAAATTTTACTCCCGTTATGAAACAACAGATTGAAGAAGAAATTGGCAGGGATTTTTCTGGTGCTTACGCTGGTATTGTACGGTTACCCATAAAAGCAAGATTTGGTGTGTATGTTGCTTACAAATATTATTTATCATTGTTTAAAAAAATAAAGAAAACAACGCCTGCAAACATTTTAGAACAACGCATAAGTATACCTAAATACGGTAAAGTGCTTATAGTAGCAAAAGCTGGTGTAAGAAAACAATTTAATATTTTATAAAGCGCAGTATAAATTATGGATGTTATTTTAGTAGACGGGAACGATGTGCCCACAGGCAGGATGGAAAAGATGCAAGCTCATCAAAAAGCCCTGTTGCACAGGGCTTTCAGCATTTTTATTTTTAACTGTAAAGGCGAAATGTTGTTACAAAAAAGGGCTGGTAATAAATACCATAGCCCTGCATTATGGACCAATGCCTGCTGTAGCCATCCGGCTCCGGGGCAGGATACCTTACAGGCTGCCACAAAAAGATTAAAAGAAGAAATGGGTTTTACAACGACTTTGGAAAAAGTATTTGATTTTATTTATAAAACGTCTTTTGATAATGGGTTGACAGAACATGAATTTGATCATGTATTTATTGGAACCTGTGATGAAGCTATTATTCCTGATAAAGAAGAAGTAAGCGATTACTGTTACCAAACAAATGAGCAAATAAAAAATTCCCTGCAATCTCATCCCGAAAAATATACAGAGTGGTTTAAAATTGCCTTTCCAAAACTGCAAACTTATTTTGCATTGAAGTACTAACTTTGGCATACAGCCAGCGTAGTTATTACCAGTTGATAAATACGATAACTTAGACAATACAAACTACCTTTTTTATTAAATGTGCTGATTAAAAAACGGCACTGTGTTTTAATACATCATGCATAAAAGAAAAGCAATTATCATAGGCTGTGGTGTAGGCGGTATGGCAACAGCTATCCGTTTGGCAGTGCAAGGTTTTGCAGTTAGTGTGTATGAAAAAAATGGCCGGCCCGGTGGTAAATTATCCGCCTTTGAAAAAGATGGTTATCGTTTTGATGCAGGCCCATCTTTATTTACACAACCACAAAATATAGAAGAATTGTTTGCACTGGCCCAAGAACCAATACAAGAATATTTTTCTTATCAGCCTGTAAATATTGCCTGTAAATATTTTTACGAAAATGGTAAAGTAATACATGCCTACACAAATGCAAAACAATTTGCACAGGAATTAAATGAACAGTTAAATGAGCCCACTGAAAAGGTGATTGCCTATTTAAAAAATGCTAAAAAATTGTATGATAATATTGGCACCGTTTTTTTAAATAATTCTTTACATAAAGCAACCACATGGTTCAATAAAACAATTTTGCCTGCCTTGAAAACCCTGCGTCCGGCTTATTTATTCAATTCCCTGGATCAATATAACAGTAGGCATTTTAATTCGCCAGAAGCGGTACAATTATTTAACCGTTTTGCAACTTACAATGGCAGCAATCCATACAAAGCCCCGGCAATGCTGAGTTTAATACCACACCTGGAACAAAATCAGGGAACTTTTTATCCGCAGGGTGGCATGATCAGTATTACAAATGCATTGTATAATCTTGCTATAAAAAAAGGGGTACAGTTTTTTTTTGATACCCCGGTACAGCGGATAATTCATGATGAAGGAATGGTAAAAGGAGTGGTAGTGAGGGAGGAGAATATTTTAGCTGATATAGTAGTAAGCAATGTTGATGTTTATTTTACCTATAAAAATTTATTGGGCGATATGCAACAGGCAAAAAAAATATTGCGACAGGAACGTAGCAGCAGTGCAGTAATATTTTACTGGGGTATCAACAAATCTTTTCCGCAATTGCAACTGCACAATATTTTTTTTAGTAAAGATTATAAAAGCGAATTCGACGATATTTTTATTAATAAAAAATTGAGTAAGGATCCTACAGTGTACATCAATATCACGTCTAAATTGGAAAGCAGCCAAAGCCCCAATGGAAAAGAGAATTGGTTTGTAATGGTGAATGCACCAGCCAACAGCGGCCAGGACTGGGAACAGCTAAAAATTAATTTACGCAGCAATATACTAACTAAACTTAACCGTATGCTGGGTGAGGATATAAGGCCGCTAATAGAAACAGAATATACTTTAGATCCTGTTTTGATTGAAGAGCAAACAGCTTCTTATATGGGCTCCCTTTACGGCACAAGTTCCAACTCGAAACTTTCAGCGTTTTTTCGTCCGGCTAATTTTACGGACACCATCAAAGGACTATATTTCTGTGGTGGCAGCGTACATCCTGGCGGGGGCATTCCGCTTTGTTTAAAGAGTGCAAAAATTGTGAGTGAGTTAATCGCATCTGATCATAAAAAGGCAAACCACTGATCTTGTTTAACAAACTATCTGCATATCAAATAGCAACATTTATTGCCATCCTCTTTCACGGAATTGGCTTAGCAGGCATCCTGTTTTTCGACAACACATTCTTTATTAAGGCAACAGCTTTTAACCTGCTGCTCAGTGCTGCATTATTAGTATATACACAAAAAGAAAAAAATAAATATTTCTTTTTCTTTGTAGCCATAACCTGCATGGTTGGCTTTTCAGCAGAAGTAATTGGGGTAAATACCGGTTTGCTATTTGGCGATTATAGTTATGGAAAAGTACTGGGGCCTCAATGGCAAAAAGTGCCCTTGTTGATTGGTGTAAACTGGTTTATTGTATTGTATTGTTGTGGCATCTGTATAAATACTTTTCTGACCAATATTATTACGCAGCTTGCTGCAAAAACAAAAACGCCACCACAATTATTAAAAGCGATGTCTGTAATTGCAGATGGTGCAACACTGGCCGTTTTATTTGATTGGCTCTTAGAACCTGTAGCCATAAAATTGGGCTACTGGCAGTGGAACGGCGATGGCAGTATTCCTTTGTACAACTACATTTGCTGGGTTACAATTAGTGCTTTGCTGCTCGCTGTTTTTCATTTTTGCAAATTCAGTAAACAAAACAAATTTGCTATAAATTTGTTACTGATACAAATGATGTTTTTCTTGTTGCTGCGCACTTTTTTGAAATAATATATTACATATGCACTGGTTTTTATTTATTGTAATTCTATTAGCTACTTTTTTTATTATGGAAGGTATTACCTGGCTTACGCACCGGTACATCATGCACGGTTTTTTATGGTACCTGCACCAGGATCATCACCAGCCCAATCCGGGATTTTTTGAAAAAAACGACGCCTTCTTTTTAATATTCGCCATACCAAGTTGGTTGTGCATTATGCTAGGTATGCAGCACCAGGTGTACACCGCTGCGGCTATTGGGTTTGGCATTGCCTTATACGGCTTCGCCTATTTTGTTGTGCACGAGGTCATCATCCACCAGCGGTTTAAATGGTTTACCCGCAGCAACAATACCTACATCCGCACCATTCGCTGGGCGCATAAAATGCACCACAAGCATATGGATAAATATGAAGGCGAAAGTTTTGGTATGTTGTTCGTGGCGAAAAAATACTGGCAAAAAGTGAAGACCGATAAATTAAGAAAAGCTCAATAATTTTTTGTCCAGGCAGTTGATTTACTATTGAGCTTCATTGGCGTCGCACTCTTGTACTATATTGCAGTGCTGATCTTTCACGGCAGCGTAGAAATGCATCGTTGCAAAAATTCCAATTAAAACAGTTGAACA
>JANYFT010000038.1 GCA_025359625.1 Ferruginibacter sp. | reverse complement strand
TAACTCCGCACTTGTGTATTAGCTGCATTAATACCAGCGTTACCATCCTGAGCTGATACATAAAAAGAAATCAGCAATAAAAAAGTCGTTGCTGCTAAAGCAATCAATTGCTTTGTGTTTGGGTTTCTTGCTCTCACATTTTTCATAACTCACTTTATTTTTTGATGATGATAAATTTTAAAATGCTCCATCGTACCATTCTACCGCCCTTTTTTTTCTGCACACTGGGTACAATGAAGCATAAGTTTTTAAATTAATTCCATAAATTTTTGAAGACATTTTGTTGGAACAAGGTTGGGTACTTTAAATTGATTTCCTTCAGCACATCTACTTCCAAATCATTCCTGCAATCAGCGTTTTTTATAGCAGGATATTTTGAACAGATTGCTTGCAGGGAATTGATAATTTCTTCTTTTGTAATTTCAGCTTCATCAGTTTCCTGTACAAAAGCGGTTATCTCATCAGTAAAAGATTGAACCAATGGCGAAATATCAATTTCCAAAGAAGGTTTAGGCAAGTAATTCTCATGATTTTCGGAAGCAACAAATTCCTTTAAATTTGATAAGGCCGCTGTTGTATAAAGCGAATCATCATCAACTTTTCTGATACCGGCAACACTCAGGATTTCCCATTTGTAAAACATAAATCCCATTAGTATATAATAAATAATGAGTAAAAATATAACGGCAGAAAAATACTCCCCCCAGGTAATTGAATTAAACATAGCTTTTATTTTTTCTTGTAAATAAATCAGTTTCTCTTAAAATTCTTGTTTAAAATAACTTGCAAAAACACTTCCAAATGCCAACTATGAAGGGGTAAACGAGGTAGGACAACCCCAATAAGTAAGTTGAAAATGAAAGGTGTAGTAATGAAAAATTAATCAAGGGCCGTATTTGTCAATGCGAATTTGAAATGAACACTTGATGGCATCCTTCTTAATTTCAAAGAAAACCCGGTAAAGGGTTATTCCTTACCAAGCACTTTAGCCGGAGCATACTTTTTTATAATTGAAGAGATGTGGAGAAAGAAGAAGTTAAGCCCGTATTGATTAGTGGTGCGTAGCTACTGTTGGTTTATAACTGCAATTTTATAATTTATTTACAATATTTATCCATTTAAAGAGCATATCTCTTACCATACTGGTTGTTGACTTATCCGGTGCATGATATTTTGTTTCTAAACTGCCAAACGAAATATCATCTTTCTGAAGAGTAGTAAAAGTTTTAGCCGCAATTCTGAGCATGGGAGCCACCGTTCTGTTAATAATTATTTTATCAGCGACAAGCAATCTTATTATCAATGCGAGTTTTGCTACAGATAAAGAGGTGTGGATTTTCGTATCATTTATATTAAAATCATGTATGGCAATAAGAGCAGCTTGTTCAGTTTGATAGAAAGAAAGCTCTTCATTTAACCAATTAATTATTTGATCTTTCAGGCTACCATAATTGACATATAGTGCATATCCCGGTTTTACCGTTACCTGGTTAATTTCTTTCAATTGGTATTTTAAAATTCTTAGTTTGCCCTGGATACTTCCTTCATCTGTTATAAGAATATTAAGTTCATTAATTAAGTAAGTTGTAAGATTTAATGAATTAAAGTTGACACTAATTAAAAACTTCTTAATGCACACTATAATATTATCTTCTGTTAAGGCTGTATCAATTGACAGCAATTCATTTGTTATTGCCTTCATGTATTGCGATTCACTATAAGTAATTGTATTACTTGAAGCAAATTTCTCCAACGGTTGCACAATAAGCTGAATTAATTTTTCCTTTACTATTATTTTTTGAAAAGCTGCAATAAAAGTCTCAAGTTTCGGCTTTAGTTCCTTCTTAATATGTTCCATTTTTATGAAAGGCAATTTTTGAAAATGGTTGAAATATTTTGCATAATGTAGCTGCAAAAAGTAAAGCAACTCATCAAGATAATTATATAGTGCTCCCGACAAAAGATTATATTCCTGCTGCCTTATATTTGCCTGTTGGTAAGATTGTAATTGATCTATTAGTCTGATAAAAACTGATTGGTATTTTTCAATCATCAGTCGCAAAGTCTTTTCATCCTGCGAATTAAATACTTCATCCATAATATGCAGTTGTATCCTCTCTTTTTCTACTCCATATTCCCTGATAATAGTATCAATATCTTCTTTTTTAATGGGATGTTTCGTTTTGTCAGTTGAGGATAGAGCAGTAATGATTTGGTCAAACCTTTCGATTACATAGTTCATAAAATGGCAATTTAAATGGTTATAAAATTCTGTACGTTGCAATAAGTAACCAAATAATTAGTATATAAACGGGAATACTAAAATAAAGCCGTAGGGTATGTCATTCAGGTTTTACTATTGTAATTTAATTTCAAATTTCGTGCAGAATTGTTTGTAAAAGTTTACCATTCGGGAATATTTTTCTTATCGGTTATTACATCGACTATATCATTTGTATTTCTATAGCTGTTATTAAAGAAAAGGAAATTGGAATAGAAATTTTTTAAGTAAGAGAGGGAGAGCTAAATGTATTTTGTAATTGGTAATTACTGATAATAATTTTGAAACCATAATTAATATTAGTAGAAGAATAGTTTATTTGTTTTATGATATTTTCTATGGTAGTCTGAATTTAATTAAATTATAATTACAGCAATATTTATTCACTCATAGATTTTTACATGGACTGTATATACTTTTCCAACTCCTCCATCATCAGCTTACTTCCAACAAAAAAAGGGGTACGTTCATGTATTGCTGTTGGTTGTATTTCCAATATCCTGAGCTTGCCATTTGTTGCTTTGCCACCTGCTATCTCTGCAATAAATGCAAACGGATTGCATTCATACATCAACCTTAATTTTCCTGCTGGCCGGTTAGTAATTGCAGGATACATAAAGATGCCTCCCTTTATTAAATTGCGATGTATATCGCTTACCATACTGCCAATATACCGCTGTGTGTATGGCCCTCCTGTTAATTCATTTTTTTGCTGACAGGCAGTAATATATTGTTGCACAGTATCCTGGTATTGAAAATAATTACCATGGTTTACTGAATATATTTTCCCTGCAGGCGGGCATTGTATATCCGGGTGGCTCAATGTAAATTCTCCAATTGATGGATCTAATGTAAAACCGTTGACGCCTCTCCGGGTGGCATATACTAAAATAGTAGAGGAGCCGTAAATGACATAGCCTGCTGCTATCTGCTTAATACCCTGCTGTAAAAAATCTGCTACAGTTACAGGTGTGCCCCTGGGCGTAATCCTAGGAAAGACACTAAAAATAGTACCGATGGCTACATTTACATCTATATTGCTACTGCCGTCCAGCGGATCAAACAGGCAAACATACTTACTATTGTTACTTATTTCATCATCAAAAACAAGTATGTCATCCAGCTCTTCACTGGCTATGCCGGCGCAACTTATGCCATGCCGCAATACGCCAACAAACTGTTCATTTGCATATACATCCAGCTTCTTCACTTCTTCGCCCTGTACATTCGTTGTGCCTGCATCGCCTAAAATATCTACTAAGCCTGCTTTGTTAACTTCTACATTTACCCTTTTGGCGGCAAGGCCAATGTCTCTCAATAAACCTGATAGTTCACCTGTTGCATTGGGAAAATTCCGCATTTGCTGAATAGTAAATTCATCCAGTGTTTGTATTTTTCTGTTGATAGCCATGGCT
>JANYFT010000435.1 GCA_025359625.1 Ferruginibacter sp. | reverse complement strand
TTTCCCTGATGGGAGAAGCGGCAAAGTGCAGATCAAATTAGCGCAAACAGCCAATGGCCATTTGCAAATGCAGGTATCTGATAATGGTGTGGGCAAAAGCGGCACCACCAGCGGCACCGGCTTTGGTGGGCAACTCATCTCCCTGCTTACACAACAATTAGAGGGCACCATGAAAGAGGAAAACAATAATGGCACCCATATATTTTTTGAATTTAAACCAGTAAAAGCTGCATAGGCTTGAGTTAGCTGAGTCTGGCGCAGGAGTACATTAGCCGAACGAAATGCTTCCAGGCGCTGGATTGAGGCGAAGGTTTTTGCGGGCAGGTTTCCAGTGCCAGCGAGGTTACTAATTTTCTATATCGAAAAATCGCCTGATTGAAGATTAGTAACTATAAGGCACAGGAGAGGACACCTGCGCCAGTTGGAGTACACCAGCGCCAGTTATGGCCTGCCGAGATAAGATACGTTTTATATTTTGTAAAGTAACACCAACAAGGACAAAGGAACAGGGAATACAGCAGTGGAATTTCTTATTTTTTTTCAATTTCCTATTTGTTCATCTTATCTTTTATATAATCCGAAAGTTTTAAGGAGAGCGCAACAATAGTGAGCGTAGGGTTAGGTGCTCCCGACGTAGCATAACAACCGGATCCAGCTACATACAAATTACTAATGCCATGTACCTGGCAGTTAGCATCCACTACTCCTTTCTTAGGGTCCACGCTCATACGGGTAGTGCCCATGTGATGCCATCCACCATTGGTGTTTGTAGGCCATGAGTTATCATTTTCATCTTGCAAAAATTCGTTAAGCTTAACACGGCCTATGCCGGCAATGCCCACTTGTTGCCCAATAATCTTATTGATCGTACGAATGCTTCTTTTATCCAATTCGGTAAGCTGCCAGTGAAGGTTGGCCCGCGGCACGCCAAGCTCATCTTTTTCCGGTCCGATAGTTACCCTCGAGTTGCGGTTGGGTGACTGTTCAATCCTTGTTTGAAATTCAAATGCCCTGGTTATGCTGCCCTTATTTTCTTTTTCAGCTTCCTTACTGGCAATATCCCAGCTTTTGAATAAATTATCTTTCGACTTTCGGGGATCCTCATTCTGCCATACTTCCATACGGGGTTTCTGATGCTTTGCCGAACTGAGTACACTCAATCCAGCAGTACCATTTAATATCTTATTTTCAATCTGAACTTTTTCTGCTATTGCTAATTCACACCACAATTTTGGTTTTTCGAAGAAGAAGGTAAACAGATCCGTTGGAAATGGTTTGAACAGCCATAATTCCGCTGTTGGTATTTCCAGGTGTTCCATAAAATAACGGCCAACTACATCATTGTCATTACCCAGCCCTTGCGGTGCTTGGGTGTTAGATGCTAATAAAATCCTGGCATTTTGTATTGCACCTCCGGCAAGAATAAAATGTTTAGCTTTTACAGAATGTGTTTTTCCTGCTAAATTTTTAATGGTGACTTCGCGGATGTTTGAAACATTTTCATTTGCGATAATATTGACTACAGTGGCGTATGTATAGAGGTGGATATTTTTTGCTTTGACAATATCACCTTTATACACTTTACCAAGTCCTCCGCCAAATCCCCACGCCGGACTAATTTGCCACATTTTATGCCATACCACATTTGCATCCAGCGGAAATGGGTTCAGGTTAGGAACTTCTTTTTGCCAGTAACTGAGATCGTAGTGATATGGGCCGAGCTTTAATTTTTCATTGGCCCTTGCATAGAATGGATCAAGGTCTTTTTTTGATATGGGCCAACCACTGTCAGGTACCCAGTCTCTTTTCATAAAATCAATATTGTCAAATGGAGAACACATACCTGCCCAATGTCCGGTGGTGCCACCAAAATAAGAGAGCCGGCTTGCTTTCAAAGGGTAATATTTTTGGCCTGTTGTTTCTCCTTTATATAAATCCTGTACTTTGTCATCGTATTCAAAGCCACCGCTTTCAAGCAGGATTACTTTATAGGGTGCATTTATCCAATCAAGCGCAATGCTAATGCCCGCCGCTCCGGCACCTATAATACAGATGTCGCCTTCGATTGTAGAATTGTTCGGAAGATTTCTTGCATCAATATGCATACGCTTTTTATTTAGAAGTGATTGTTGAGAAAAGTGCACATTGCCGTGCTTCGGTAACAGACAAAATCCATCCATCAACCGTTACTGTATTGCCCGTTTCAAAATCTTTTTTAATTTTTTGATTTATAGATAAAGTACTGGCATCGCTGCCCGTAGAAGTATTTGCCAATAAAAGTTTTGCCAATGAGCTTTCTTTTTTTTCGTTGGGTACCTGCAAACGATATTTGTTGCCGATTGTAGAAATCATGGAGGTATCCCAAATCATAGAAAGGAATTGAGGCTGAGCTAATGTCTTATCAAACTTAATATCTTTAAGGTAATAGTATGCTGTTGGAATAAATACAGCTGCAATGCCAGCCGACCCAATTAAAATAAAGTTTCTTCGTTTCATATTTTAGGTTATGTTTTGAAGTTATTTTTAAACCGGAGCTTGAGGTACAACATATGAATGTAATTATATTTTATTCGGTATCCTAATAGTTGCTAATAAAAATAAAAAAGGCTAACTCATAAAAGTTAGCCTTCAAAAAAATATTTCAATTTGCTTACGCATCCCTGCCATGGCAGGTATTATACTTTTTACCGCTACCACAAGGGAAAGAAAGAAAATGTTCTATAAATAACGGGGTGTAATGCTTTCCCTATCCACTACTTTTTAATTGCGTCGGCTTCTACTGTTGGCCGGAGGCTCGGCGGCCTGCTTGGATAGGTTGATTTTTTATTTTGTGAGTATGATACCAAAAGCCTAAAAAAATAATTGCTTACTTCACAAGGCACAAGGATTGCCAACACACATTTCCCTCCCGACATCCTTGCGCTCACAACAGGTACTAATTTTCCATATCGAAAAATCGCCTGATTGAAGATTAGTAACAAGAAGGCACAGGAGAGGACACCTGCGACAGTTGGAGTTTTTTATTTTGAAGATTCCTTGTGCTAAACGGAGTTATTTTCTCACTACTTATTTTATTTTGATAATATCACCAATGCTTTTTTACAATCTAACATGGAATTCCTTAAAATATCTCTGATGCTGCAAACCTTTTTACTCATTTCATCATTTTCTGTACTTTTAAAATTTGCATTATTTGAAATGTCCTGCAACAATAATAATAGCATATCATACTCCTCTATTACCATTTTATAAAATTGTTTTAATAGAATATTCATAGTGTCAGTTTTACCATGCGAAATATTTAGTGTTTGCAAAGCATTAAGTGTTATACTAATTCTATCAAACACTTTATCACACATATTTGTAACTAAAACTGTTCTTGATTTAAGTTCTTCAAAGTTCATTGTAATAATATTTTATTAATTTATAGTTATAATTTACCCTCGTTGGTTTTGCGCTCTCAATTCAAATAATATAGTAGTCTTGGTTAGCTTCGTTAATATTTTCTATAATAGTAAATATGCTATAAGTAATTTGATGTAAGGCTTTCTGTATTCTCTGATTTTTATTGCATCTGCTTCGGCTGTTGGCTAGAGACTCAACAGTGACCTGACCTGATAGCATGAATTTTTAATTTTGTGAATGCGATACCAACAAAGGCAAATAAAAATACATTCTTTTGAATCGTTGAATATTTTCATGTTTCTTTTGATAAAACGAATATACCTATTTGCCTATGGTAAAATCAATAAATAAAGCTTATCAGTTAACACTACTAATAATAATTTTCAAACAAAATTGTAAAAGCCCCTCAAAGCTAAAAAAGTAAAAGTGTGCGACGCCAATGTAGTCCCACAAAGCTTCTCAACCCGGCCAAAAAATTACTACAAATAAAAAAGGCTAACCGTAACAGTTAGCCTTCAAAAAATTAGTGTTCTATGCTATGCATCCTTACCATGGCAGTTCTTATACTTTTTACCGCTGCCACAGGGGCAGGCATCGTTTCTGCCGATCTTTGGTTCTACACGGATCGGTTCCTGCTTGATGGCGGGTGAGGGATCGTTGTAATCATTTTCGTTGCTAATGTATTCTGGTCCGCCGGTGCCGGAAGCGGCGCCTGCAAACTCTTCTTTGCGCTGGCGCATTTTGCTCATGTCGGTCTTTTGTTCACGCCCTTCTTTGATGTTGGCCGGGTTGGTGTGCTCCATCGGTATGGCGCAATGACAAAGGAAACTTACAATGTCTTTGTTCAC
>JANYFT010000430.1 GCA_025359625.1 Ferruginibacter sp. | reverse complement strand
CTTCCCTGCGGATCATCAGTTGTGGTGATATAATCTTTTGGTTTATTTAATAAAATGTACACCAGGTTCTTACTGACAAATAATTTTTTACCATTGAATTTTACATCATCTCTTTCTGACACTTTAAATGCCGGTTCAATTATTACAGCATCATTAACTTTTACTTTACCTTCTTTAATAATAGTGACCGCATCCCTTCTGCTGCACACACCACAGTGCGCTAAAAATTTATTCAGCGGCATTAAAGCATTGCTCACCGGAACAGGTTTACCTGAAGCTGTTTTTACTGGTGCTTTTGCAACCGGCGGTGCATATTCTTTTTTTATCCCGGCTATTTTTTCTACCTGGTTAAAATTGCTTTCAATACTATTTATTTTATCTTCTTTTTTATGCTGGCTGCTTTTTGTTTTAGCATTAGTAACATTTGCAGTGGAAGAGGAAGTTTGTACCGGCGCATTTCTGGCAGCCGCTTTCAGGCGCCTTTTTTCTTCAAAACGTTTGTCTATGGCTAAGGCACGTTCTTTTTTGGCTTTCTTTTTAGCTTGTTTAAATTCTTCTTTAATTAAACTGTTCTTTTTTTTGGGAACAAATTGCTGGAAGTGTGTTTGACTCATTGTGTGTAGCTTTTTACTGTTATTTCAACAGGAGTGAGCGGCGAAGATAGTTATTTGAAATTTAAGGTATAATTCAACCTGTCAATACAAAAGATAGGAACTAATATTTTAGCTTTATCGATAACGGATCACTAAACCAAAAATTAAACATAGTGCAATTCCCGTGCTCTGAATATTTATTTGAATGACCCTGATTTCAAAGAAAAATGAAATAAATTTAATCAGCCACCTTGCATTATCCTTTGTTGGCCAACTGGCCGCATGCAGCATCAATGTCTTTACCACGGCTTCTTCTAACCCTTACGTTCACCCTGTTTTTAGCAAGATGATCGGTAAAGCGTTGTGTGGCATCTTCATCTGGCTTAACAAATTTGGCGCCTTCAATAGGATTGTATTCAATAACATTTACAAGGTGTGTAGGAATTTGGCGATACAATTTTACCAGTGCTTCTGCATCTTCCATAGAGTCATTTACATCTTTAAAAAGTATGTATTCTAAAGTGATATCATTCTTTGTTTTGTCGTAAAAATAATTCAGTGCTTCTACCAATGCGGCGATGTTATTGGTTTCGTTGATGGGCATTATCTGGTTGCGTTTTTTATCGTCTGCAGCATGTAAACTAAGTGCCAGGTTAAAACGCACCCTGTCATCTCCCAATTGTTTGATCATTTTAGAAACACCAGCGGTAGAAACAGTTATCCTTTTCGGGCTCATTGCCATGCCATCATTGGCAATTAACCGGTCAATGGCTTTCAATACATTTTTATAATTCAGCAAAGGTTCACCCATGCCCATAAAAACTACGTTGGATAATTTTTTATCAAATGTTTTTTCAGACTGCTGGTTTAGAAGAACTACCTGGTTATAAATTTCATCGTAGTCTAAATTACGTTTCCTTTCCATGGTGCCAGTAGCGCAAAACTTACAACTAAGGCTACAGCCTATTTGAGAAGATACACAAGCAGTATTTCTTTTTTCTGTGGGTATCAGCACACCTTCAATTAAATGGCCGTCAAAGGTCATAAATCTCGATTTAACCGTGCCGTCGCTGCTAAACTGGGTAGCATTTATTGTTAAAGCCGGCATGGTAAACTTTTCAGCTATTTTAAGGCGCAGCTCTTTCGAAAGGTCTGTCATTTCTTCAAAACTTTGTGCACCTCTTTTCCATATCCACTCATGCACCTGTTTTGTGCGGAATTTCTTTTCGCCAATAGATTCAAAATACTTTACCAATTCCTCCAAACTCAGGTGGCGTATGTTCTGTTTAACTGCTGTCATTTTGCAAAGATACCGTAACTAAATTTATTGCCCAATGAAGTAGCGTTCCTTCGCAACTGGCCTATCTAAACAGTAGCTTAATCATTTCATCCTCATCAAATTCTTCTTCCCTGTTTTTCCATTGCTTTATCATTTCTTTTACATGCCGCAATGCCATATCAGATTCAAAATCTACAATATCACTTTCAAAATTTTGAGCAATATCCTTTGCATTTTTTACATGCTTTTGAACAATTTCTACAGGCTGCCTTTGTACAGCATACCCAAATACATTTAACAGGGTTGAATATTGAGGCTGTTCAAAAATCCTGAGTTTCTGATATGTTAAATCGCTGGCTTGTTCTTTTAGTATTTGAAGATAGATGGTTAGCTTTTCTTCTGTAAGGCTTTCCAGATGGTCTGTTTCTTTGTGTATCCATTTAAGTTCCAGTGTAAGCAGCGCATGAAGATTTTTAGCTTCATAAGCTGCGGTAAGTTCTTTCATTAATATTTCTTTTTCTACTTTTCGTTCTGTATCCTGCTCAAGGTCGGGATGAAAAAGTTTTGCCAGTTGCTTATAAATAGTGCTGATGTTTTTTTGCTTCATCTCTTCAACAGCCTTTTGCATTTTTTCACTTTCAAGTTGCTTGGCAGTCTTCTTTTTTTTTGTCTCCCGTTGCCTGTCCCGCTCAGCATTTCTTTCCTGCATTTCGGCCATTTTTTGTTCTGCCTCGGCAATTTTTGCTGCCATGGCGGCTTCATCATCTATATCAACACCAGCAATATCAATATCCAGATCATCAAACATATTTTTCATCCTGCCCGTTTCATTTTCTTTTTCTTCCTGCATCATTTTATCATAACTGATGCCTTCAATTTCTGAAAAAATATTTTGTAGTATCTCATCTGGTTCAGTTTCGGATTGGGCAAAGTATTCTTCCAAATGAAATTGTAATACATTTTTTAAATGGCGCTGGTCTGTTTTGGAAAGTTTGTAACTTTTATAAATACCCCACAAAACAGTTATCAGTTTATGCCGGGTTTCCAATATCCGTAATTGTGCAGGATGCAATTCGTTTCCATATATCTTCATGGCAAGATCAAATTGCAGTTGTTTTTTCTCAATATCTTTTTGAAGTTTTTCTATCTTTTGGGTAAGCTTATTAAAAGCTTCCTGGTTTTTAGAAAGTCGTTGTTTCCCTGCTTTGCTGATGGTAAGACTTTGCGGTTTTGGATTATTGCCTTCGGATGTAAAAAGTTGTTGCTGCATAAATGAATAAAAGAAATGTTTTTTTATAGAAGTTGTAAAATTACCAATTTGATTATTTAAAATCAGGATTGCAAAGATATTTTTTAAGAAGTTTACAATAACTAACACTTGCATGCAACGTCTTTCTGGAGGCTATGCGGCAGATGCTCACATTATAGATAATATTGTGATGGTTTCTTTCACAGATATTAAATTACTATAAAGCTGATGCAAGAAGTAGATTATTTTATTGCAAAATGCTACCCTCGCTGAACCAGGCTCAGGATAGGCTAGTGAAGGTTAAAATGGTTGCTGAAAAAAACATCTTCATCAAAACTTAGTCTGTTTCTGTAAAATCAAAAGCATGCTGACGAAGAAATGCTTTTATTTTATCAACATGCACCGATAAGCCTACATGTAAAAAAGGATAATTGGATACTCTTGTTTTTTTACCATTATTAATTATTTCCTTATCCTGCAGGTCGAAGCCTAAATGCAGGTGATTGGTGGCAAATTGCATCCCGTAAATTTTTCCATCGGTATCAAACAGCGGGCCCCCGCTTTGCCCTCTTAGTCCCGGTGTACTCATTTCTATCCCGGTAATACCTTCTGTTGCATCGCCGGTAAACCGGGTGATGATGCCATCTATTGGAAAGATGGGGGAGTTGGGATTTCCCGTTGTGGTCCATTCAATATCGTCTGCGGCAGGGTTGTGTTTAAAATTATTAAATTCAGGAAAAGGAAACCCAATCCTGCAAAGATATTTGCCTTGCTTGATTTTACTGCTGTTTTTAATAAAGCTTGCATGCCCGTTGTATAATATTTTTTCAAAGCCTTTAAATTCAATAATGGCCAGGTCTAAGGTTGGGTGTATGTGGCAAACAATTTGCTCCAGCTTATCAAAACAGTTTAGAAAATTATGTTTCAACTGAACCGTAGTTTCCTTGCCATATTTATATTTTGTTTCGAGGCCGTTTAATAATTTGTGATATTTGCCATCATTGGCCAGCTTATCTCTTTCGGCTTTAAATTTCAGGTAGGTAGCATTGATGCTATCTGCAGCGGGAATTAAAGTAGCAACATGCTTACAGGTAATAGCCACCCCGGAATCGTTTACAAAAAAGAAGGTAGCGGAACCAGGAATAACCAATCCTCCATAGGTTCTTGAAATAGTATGTATTGGCCGTGTAAAGCCTGATATTTTTTCTATGGCATTTTCAAACATAGTGTAAATTTAAAAGTGTATGTGGTAATAAATTTACACTTTACAAATGGGTATAAATTTTTGTTTGCGAAGGTAAATTATTTGCAGTGCCCGCAAGTATATGCAGGCGTTTAAAAACTTTTTCAAAAAAAATGCAATGCGTTAGAATCAAACAGCGCAGAAAAAGGGTGTGTTAGAGACTGTAGTTTTTAATGGTTTTCAAACTTGTAATGAGCAGCAACAAAAAAGACCCGGAAAGAAACTCCCGGGCCTTATGGCATTTTATACCAGTCTAATGACAGCGCACAAAGGCACGGCTATTATCCCTGGCGGGATAGAATTACTTAGTTATTTTTAGTTACCGTAAATTTAATGACAATGCTTGAGTAAGAAGTACTGGAATGGCTGTTATTCCCCCCGCTGCACCCGCCTGTATTACCAGTGCCATAGGTAGTTGTTGAAGTCCGTAGTACAACTTCATCGGTGCCGGCATAATCTTTTTCAGGTATGTATTTGTAAACAGGCGTTCCATTTTTTGCATCAACTTCTGTTTGGCTTACTGAAAAATGAGCGGCTTGTTTATTGATGCTTACACCGGCAATGCTGTTTACATTTAATACATAAGTGCTATTAGTTAAAACAGCAGCATTAATAGTTTGATCAGGCACTGTCGGAGTGGTCATTTTATCAGGCGATTCTTTGCTGCAGGATTGATTAA
The DNA here is from genome assembly GCA_025359625.1 of Ferruginibacter sp. Lineage (GTDB taxonomy): Bacteria > Bacteroidota > Bacteroidia > Chitinophagales > Chitinophagaceae > Ferruginibacter. Next base: position 7,825 of record JANYFT010000430.1, on the reverse strand, counting down.
CCAGTAGCACACTAAATAGAATAAGCGAAAGGGATATTATCTGTTTCATATAAAATTAGTTTGGTACAATTTACTTTATCTAAGCAGAAGAAAAAATAAAATATGCTGTAATGGGAAAAGAAAAAATATATTTTTAACATCCCGGCATTTCAGGGACAATTTAACCGGCGCCAGGTAACCAGATGCATGGCTGAAAACTTCATCCTGGACCGTCTGCCGACAGGCAACTTTTAGGTGGTTGTCCGATGTTGTTTTTCTGCTGGCTGTAATTGCATGTTAACTATTTAAATAGACATTGGGAATGTTTGATGGTGTATACTCAATTCCATAAGCGGCTTTTAGCAATATATATACCACTTCATAAATTAAAACTTCCGTTCTTTGAAACTGGCGAAGCAGCCCCATCATGGAATAGCTGACCGGGTTCACCGCAGGTATGAAAGTTTCCCATTGATAGCCCTTGCCCCATATAAGCCCTTTAACGGTTATTTCAAGATCTGCTGATTGGGAAACCAAATATTTCATTACATCGATACACCTGTTTTCATTTTGATTTACGGTGTGAAAGATAGGTGTTTGTCCTCCGAACCCATATTCGTCAATACCGGCTTTGGCATTGATATCAGCACCATGTTTAACCAATACTTTAGCACAGGAAAGATGATCATATTCGGCACAGATGTGCAGCAGGGAAGCTTTATACAAAGGCGTAAAAGCACAATCAAATGAGTATTTGTTTTCGAGTGCACCGGGCTTATCGTTTAGCTGTGTGTCAAGAGCATTGGCATCGTCCGTTAATACCGCTAACAAAATGGTATCTTCAAAATACAAACCATAGTCTACAAATATTTTAAAGCATTCCTTAAACTTCGGCCCTCTCGGATATTCGTTTATCAATTCATCAATCAGCGGCCTGTTTTTAAAAAAAGCATTGGGGCTAATGCCATTTTCAAAACATTCTCTTATCCCTTCCACTGAGTGTAGCTCAATGTCTACCACAATTTTTTGCAAATAGTCCATACAGTATAATTTAGAAATGCTGAAGCAAAATAACCATTAAACGTATGTATGAATGTACATAAAAAACTATTGTAAACGAATACAATTTAGCCGTAACCGGCATCGCTAAAACATCGATATAGAATTTTAAAATTAAAGCACCGGAACGAAAATACAAAAGTTAAATGTTTAAAATGCATTGCATAAAACACACTTTCTCTTTCCCTGTAAAACCATTTTTTAACCATGGTGGCAGTCGTATATTAAACTCCAAACCTTATTCCCTATTTTTTAATCCTCTGAGAAAGGAGCAAGTGGTAGTAGTAAATAATTTTTTTGTTAATAAGGGAATAAGGTTAGGTCATTACTATTGTTTGTTTCTACTAAGGTTTGTTAATGAAGAATAGTAAATATTTTCCGTCTTATTTATTTTGGCACAAATACATTTTATCGTAAACTTCGGCTGCTGGAAAGGAGACACAACAGCGGCTTAGATGAATAGGGTGCTTGCCCGACCAAGTTTTTTTATTGTATTCTATAAAAATAAACTTTCACCAACTCAAACACCCAAGCTCCATTTGCATAACAAAAAAATTATTATTTATAAAACCCGTTTCTCCCCTTTAAAATTAACCACTTCAATCTTCTTCACTCCGGCATCTACACAAATAAAACGGGAAGATTGCGACAGGAATGAATTGCCATAATACATTTCTTCTTTTCTTATTTTACCATCGGGCATTGTAATAAAAACAGCTTTATCCGTTGGTAGTAAAGCGATGATTTTTTGAGCAATGTTTTTATGACGGAACACTTTTAATGCGCCCCTGTTTTGTGTAGCTGCTAAAAGATAATTGTTATCCCGGCCTTTTAATTTTACCAATGCCTTTGCATCGCCGGGTACAAACAATCCGCTTTGTAATATGGTTTGCGATTTAAAGCCTCCCTTGCCATCACCCAGCAATACCAACCCGTTCATGGCATCGTATCTTCCGTTGGCTACTTCGTTTCCATAATCATTACCGCAGATGGCTACATCTATATTTCCGTCATTATCAAAATCATCCACCACCATTCCGTTCAATGGTGCAAGCTGCGCCATTACAGGTAGAGCCTGCATTTCAAATTTTCCGTTGCCATTGTTTTTTAAATAGCAGCTTTTAAAATTATTGGCGTGCAGCACCGTGGCTCCTTTCAATTGTTCATCAGTAAACATTTGTTTAATGCCTGCATTGGCAAATTCCTTATAAGTTAAAAACTTCTTTTTTAATGCGGGCAACTGGCCTACAATATCATCGCGGTTTAATGCGGTGTATTCATTTCTAATTCCTTTCTGGTCTTTTAAAAATACGGTTATCACTGCATCGGAAGTGCCGTTGTTATCAAAATCTTTTGCATAAATATTTACAGGAAATTCTTTGCTGGCACGAAAAAAAGAATTTTCACCCAGATTGCCTGCTATGTAATCAATATCACCATCGTTATCAAAATCCCCGGCCACAATACTGTTCCACCACCCGGTTTCTGCACCAATGCCTGACTGTGCTGTTACATCCTGAAAATGACCATTTACATTTTTGAAAAAAGTTACCGGCATCCACTCGCCAACAACAATTAAATCGGTAAGGCCATCATTGTCAAAATCTGTCCATAATGCATCGCATACCATGCCAATATTTTGTAGTCCCTTGGCAACATCTGCAGTCACATCGGTAAATTTTACCACGCCATTTTTTGAATCGTTCCGGTAAATAAATGAGTTCACCGGCTGCGGATATTTTCCGGGCAAACAACGTCCGCCAACAAACAAATCAAGATCACCATCGTTATCATAGTCTACTGCTTTTACACAACTTTTACTGGTGAAATTTTTAGGAAATGCAGTTGAATCAAAAGTAAAATTTCCCTTTCCATCATTTATAAAAAACTGATCCTGGTAATTTTTTGTACCGGCCATAAATTCATTGCTGCCGCTGGCACAATAAAGGTCAAGGTCACCATCTTTATCAGCATCAAAAAATAACAGGCCCAAATTTTCTGGCTGGCTTGCATCTTTGCCTGATAATAAAGGCATAGGTTTGGTAATAAATTTACCATCCGGTTGCTGCAGAAAAAATTTGCCGGGGTAATTACCCGTAGCCCCCACGTAAATATCATCCAAACCATTTCCGTCAACATCGCCTGCTGCCAGTCCCGGATCAAATTGCGAAAGTTTATGTGGCAGTAATCTTTCCTTGTCAAAATCTATATAATCCATTTCCTGGTGCAGGTAATCAATACCTGTTGCGGAAGTGATGTCGGTAAATAAAGTATTGCTGGCAACCGGTGCCATATTCCACGAATCAGCCAGGTTGGCGTTCTTAATATCAACACTTAGTAACTGGTTTGTTTTTACTGATGTTAAAACCTGTTTTTTATTTCCGGGCCACCGGATGATGACGGAATCAATTACTGAAATACTGTCAAAACCAAAATATGCTTTTGTATCAATGCAGGAAAGATAACCCCGATAAGGAGAGTTTTCGCTAACCTGTAATTGACCCCGGCCATAATACACTTCTGCCCAGGCGCCAATGCCATAGCGGTTTTTATCATCTCCCTTAAATTGTATGTGTAAATAATTCTTATTAGTTTTGTTGGTGGTGTTTTCATAAACAAATGCTTCGTCATTGATATTATTCACCACATAATCCAGGTCGCCATCGTTATCAAGATCAACATATACCGCTCCATTTGAAAAAGAAGGGTCGTTCAATCCCCATTGATCGGTGGTGTTTTCAAAATGAAGATTGCCTGAATTTTTAAAAGCATAGTTTGCTATTTTTATTTGCGGCATTTCCTGAATTAGCTGCTGCTTGCTGGCAATATTAGCGGACCTGTTTCTGAAAGAAATAAAATCATGATCAGTAACATCTCTGGGGTAACCATTTGTTACAATCAAATCACGGTTGCCATCGTTATCAAAATCGGCGATAGAAGGGTTCCAGCTCCAGTCTGTTTCTGCAGTGTTGGTATAAAAACTAACATCACTAAAAACCGGTTCACCAATAGAATCATTGCCATTTAAACGAGGGCCCATATTCAGTTGCAAGGTATTTCGAACATACTGAAGCTCCACATTTTCGTACTGCATGTTCTGAAAAATAAAATAGTTGGCAGCATTCATATTCTTTTTCTTGCGGTAATTATCTTCGGGGTTCATATCCACTGCAAAAACATCTGCAAGGCCATCATTATTAATATCAGCAATTTCATTGCCCATGGCATTTTGAGAAGTATGTTTAAAACTACTTTTAACCTTATTGGTAAAAGTGCCATTTTTATTATTGATATATAGCAGGTCGCTGCCGTAAAAATCATTGGTAACATAAATATCCTTCCAGCCATCTTTATTGATATCTGCAATGGCAACACCTAAACCAAAGCCAGGATGAATAATGCCTGCTGTTTTGGAAACATCAGTAAACACAGGGTGTTTCAGGGAATCGCTCCAGTCGTTTCTAAACAATTTATCTATGTCGGCACCACTACTGTCTTTTTTATTTCCGCCAACGGAGGCAGCATCTCTTTTGGCAAGCTTTGTCGTAACGAGGTACATATCCAAATCGCCGTCATTATCAAAATCAAAGAAAGCAGCATGCACAGAATAACTGGTATCTGAAAGCCCATACGCCGCTGCCATTTCTTTAAAAACAGGAATTTTATCTTTGTTTAAGCCCTGGTTAATGTATAAGAGATTTTTTCTTTGCTCTGGATTACTTTTTATGGTGGTGCATACATATATATCTTCCAGCCCATCGTTGTTGATATCAACAACCGAAGCTCCATTACTCCATTCGCCTTCACCCGTCACCTGGGAAGTGTTGGTAATATCAGTAAATTTTAAACCACCTTTATTGAGGTAGAGTTTATTGCTGGTGGTGCTTGCGGTAAAATACAAATCAGGCAAGCCATCATTATTAAAATCTCCAACAGCTACGCCACCACCATTGTACAAAAATTCAAGGTCAAGCGGATTGATGGAATCATTTTCAACTATTGTATTATTAAAATGAATACCCGATTGGTCGGAAGAGACCTTTTGAAACAGTGTTGAATTTTTTTTACAGGAAAGCAACAGTATGACTACACAGCAGGCTACAGGCAAAAATTTTCTCATTATTTTTTCGTTAAATGCAAGTATAATTGTTCTTTCTGATTTTTTCGATATGTTGGAACAAATTGTTTGGAATTTATACCGGTGGAAGGAGAAAATTGGCTACCTGATTTTTATAAACTGCCAGGACAAAGAAGGGATACCTGTTGCCTGAATTACGTGGCTAACCAGCATTCACACAGGGCTTCCCTAATCTGAATTGTGTCTGCACCCCTTTATTTATTACAAATATTTTCTTTTGATAAGAGAAAAACGGTTTTTGATTTTTTCCCTTTGAATTTTGATGGATAAACTTTGCGGCACTTTCTCCCATTTTTCATGGTCCGTAGATTTTAGGTTATATAATCCGGCAAAATTTCTTTTTATGTTTTTTGATTGTAAGCGATTATTCCAGGATATTACCTCATTGGTACAAGATGGCTAATAAAAAGAGCACTCCAGTTTCCACCCTTTTTAAGAGTATATTTGGGTGAATAGTTTTGGGGTTTCCGAGTAGGTGTTGTGTTGCCAGGCAAGTTTTATTTATGCTATTTCCTCTTTATAAATTCCATGACAAGATAATTTTATACTGAAATAATTTTTCATTTGCCATAACGAAAAACCTGCTTTTATATGAAAGAAAAATCTGGTCGCAGATCATTTATTAAAAACGTTGGTATCAGCAGTATTAGTGCCGTAATACTTCCTGTTGGTTTTGTAAATGCTCCGGATGTGCCGGAAGGCAGTGATGACCAGAAAAAACACAGCCGCATGAAAAAAGAGTAAGAGCCTATAATAAAGCATACAAAGGTGAATACCTTAACGGGGTTGCTTTTCCCATTGGGGGCCTTGGCGCAGGCATGTTTTGTATGGAAGGAACAGGTGCTATAGCTCATGTATCGGTACGGAATAAACCCGAAATATTTAATGAGCCCGGCATGTTTGCAGCCATTGCGGTTAAAGGAATACAGAATGGCGCTAAATTACTGGAAGGCCCGGTGCCTGACTGGAAAATTTGGCTTTAAAGACGCAGGTAATGGAGCCGGCGGTGCTACCACAAATAGCCCTGCTCTATTGCATCACGATCATTGCATTGATGAGTTGTACTGGTAAAAGGCGAAACCGCAGTGTGGGCAGATACGGCATCGTTTGTATTTAATACTCAATTATATGTGGATGATAAATTAATGGAGTCACCTCAACTGCCTGCAAATTATACCACCCGCCGTTATGAAATTTGCTGGAAATGTGATCTGCAAAAAGGCAAACATACGGTACGGTTGAAGATTTTAAACCCATCAAAAGAATATTCAATCAAAGCACTGGAAGCAATTATCTATTCGGATAAATTGATAGATGGGTTACTTGCCAATGAAAAAGCAGCAAGGCAATAATGGTGAATGGGCAAAGAAGAATATCTTTATAACAAAACATAGCTGTATGAAATTATTGAAATGTTGCTTTATTTATTTTTGCATGATTGTCAGCGGTTGTAATACCGCAACTAAAAAAACGGAAACCGCTGACACAGCCACCACGGCTTCAAAAGGAAGCTATGCGTATGATGCAGTTTTTTTAAAAAAGCATACTACTAAAGTGCTTGAGCTGATCAATGAAGACAGTTCAGGTAAAGTATTACTATCCGCCGATTACCAGGGCAGGGTTATGACAAGCACTGCAACAGGAGATACCGGCACCAGTTTTGGCTGGCTCAATTATGATTTGATAGCTGCTGCCGAAAAGAAAAAACAATTTAATCCGGTTGGGGGAGAAGAAAGATTTTGGATGGGGCCTGAAGGTGGCCAGTATTCATTGTATTTCAGGGCTGGAGATTCTTTCAATATAGCGCACTGGCAGGTTCCATCCTTTATTGACACATCGATGTATGGGGTTGCTCAGTCCGATAAATCTTCTGTTACTTTTTCAAAGAAAACAAGCATCACCAATTTCAGCAGAACAACATTTGCTATTGCCATTGAAAGAAAGGTCAGCCTGCTTTCAAAAGAACAGTTGGCTGCTAAATTGCAAATCAATATTCCCAGCGATATTCATTTTGTAGGTTTTGAAACGGATAACAAAGTAACCAATACCGGAACCAATGACTGGACAAAAGACAAAGGGCTTTTATCCATCTGGCTGCTGGGCATGTTTACGCCTTCTGCTGCAACAACCGTTATCATCCCGTTTCATCCCATACCCGATGCCCGGTCTTATATTACCGATAATTATTTTGGAGCGATACCCAAAGAAAGGTTACAGGTAAAAGACAGTGTGTTATATTTTACCTGTGATGGAAAGCGTAGAAGCAAGATTGGCCTGTCTCCTCTAATTGCAAAACCAATTGCTGCCAGTTACGATTTTGAAAAGAATGTATTGACGGTAATTATTCCACAGTTAGATAAAAATGCAGCGTATGTAAACAGCAAATGGGAGATGCAAAAAGAGCCTTACAAAGGAGATGTAATTAACAGTTACAATGATGGCCCGATGGCCGACGGCACACAAATGGGGCCCTTCTACGAAGTGGAATCTTCATCACCTGCACTGGCATTAAAGAAAGGAGAGACGGGAGAATATAAAGAAACCACCTGCCATTTCCAGGGAAATTATGCAACACTAAAACAACTGGCAAAACAATTGCTGGGCGTTGATCTTGACACCATAAAAAAATAAACCTACATGCACTTATAC
>JANYFT010000397.1 GCA_025359625.1 Ferruginibacter sp. | reverse complement strand
GATGAAAACAACGAAAACAACCAGTTCACGCTAACGCTAAACCCTTCTCTTGCCCAGGTAAGTTTTAAAGGTGTTGATTTTAAAATAGAGAATGACAGCACCATCAGCTGTATCCCCAATTATTTAATGATGCTGGAAAATATTAAATTTAAAAAGCAATAAAATATTCATGATGAGTAAATCTGACCAGGGCGTTATAATAATTATGTTGGTGCTGATATTACTTTACCTTGCGGTTTGGGCAATGGGGTATTTTACCCATAAGCTTCCCTGTTATATAGCCGCTTTAAATATTGTTACAGCCTTTGCTGTGGTGGGGTATTGGGCTATCAGGCAACTACAAATTCAGCAACATCATTTTGAATTAAGAGAAATGATTGTGCTGGGTATTGAAGTAATAATTTTTATTGCTGCCATTTATACTATCGCATCCGGCAACAAATACAAATGGATAACAACGATGCAGTACATTGTTTTTGGTATTCATTTATTGATGCTGTTGCTTGGTTTGGTATTCATGTTTACTTTCAAAATGAATAAACTAATGTGATGCTTTTTAAAGAGGCCTGTTCCAATACAGGTTGCTCAATCCACCACATAATCCGGAAAATGTGCCGTTGAGTAATTAATAGCAGCCGTTACTTGCTTCCCTAAGAACGGACCCTATTTACATCCTAATTTTATCATCAATTAAATAACAACAACATAAATAACAGGGGTTTCAGTGTTTCATAGCGTATAATATTTTGGTTTGCAAGATTCTTATCAGAGACGCAGCAATATTATTTCAGCTAACAATTCAGTAACAATTGTTATAATAATCAACATAAAAATAAACACATGGCAAACATTAAAACAATCATCGAAGAGTGGTCGATAAAAGACCTTGAAGACGGGTCATCTTTAAACATCAGCGTAATTGGCTGTACCGAATTAGGCAACGAATCAAAACCGGGCATACAGGTTTGTTACATGGGCTACACCGTTAATTACGAGCCGTTGATCATTGAGCGCTGGGCATACAAAGCCACTAAAGAAAATAAAGCCGAGTACCTGATTGAAGATAGTAGCTGGATGGTGCATGAAGACCAGTACGTAAAAAACTACCTGGTGCTTGGCTTGCCGCTTAAAGCGAAAGTTGAAGTAAAAACCCGTAGTTCAAAACCGGTGATCAAAGAATATGAACTTCCTTTTTAATTTTATTTATAAATAACGGAGCACACATGAAATCCCTGGGCGTAACACAAAAAATATTTAATTTCTCGCTGGTTAAAATATTAATTGCATTTATTTGTTTTGCAGGCATTGTAGCATTTGCACAAATTGGCATGAGCAAATACTAATGATGTACCAAAACGAAGAAAGGATGCAGATTTTCGTCTTGTTCTCAATTAAAATAGCACCATCATTTAATAAAATTGATAAGAATAAATTGAAAAATGAAATGAGTACAATCCGGGTTTTTTCTTTTATAATATTATTCTGCCTGATATCAACAATTGCATTTGCTCAAACAGCTAAAATTACATCTGCCAAAACAAAACATGATCAGAAATTAAACTGGATACAATTTAATTGGATTGGGGATAGTGTTTCAGGTAGATACTTTGATAAGCTTGCCATTACCATTCCGGTTACCCTGGATAAGCTGCCGCATCAATTTAACATGCAATTAGATTTGGGCGCAGTTACAACAGTTATTTATGGCAACTCTATTCAGCCGTACCTTGTAAAATATGCAGAGCTGAAAAATAAAATTGATACCACCCTTACATTCCTAATGCAGGGCCAAAAAACCAGTATGTTCAAAAGTATGGGGTTGAAATTGGGTAATGTTTCATTCGGAAATGTTAACATGTGCTACTTTGAAAAATTTGGAGATAGTATTTCAATGGATTCCATCAACAGTTTGTCTGTAAAGCATATTGGCACTATTGCACCTGATATTTTTCAGGATAAACTTTTAATCATCGACTATTCAAATAAAAGAATCTGCATAAGTGATGATCTCCCTAAAGCATATTCAAAAGCATTTTTTATGCCCTATAAAATTCGGAACGGCAGAATTAAAATTCCATTTATCATTGGTGAAAAGGAAGAGGATGTTTTATTTGATACGGGGGCCAGTTTATTCGCCTTAATGACTACCGAAAAAAGGGCAATGGAAATATCAGGCAGTCAAATTTCAGATTCATTAAAGGGTTCCAATTGGGGAGAATCATTTTGGTTTTTTGGTAAAAAAACAAACGTGAAGATAAAATTTGGACACAAGGAGTTTAAGCCCGCACTGGTATTTTATGACCAACTAAATAAGTTTGATAAATTCTATGAGGAAGAAAGTATTTGGGGTATTACAGGCAATGCTTATTTTCTCAATAATGTGATAATAATAGATTATAAAAATAAACGATTTGGTGTAAAGTAAATTCATTTGCAAAAACTGGCAATAGCCTTTAATACAAAATGTACATTTTAAAAGACAACATACAAAACTTTACATCAAAAGAATTGTACATGATGAACGGCGGTCAAAAATTGTACATCTACAAAGATGGTTTTGGTGATATCTACAAAGCCACTCCTGCCGATGAAGCCGCATGGGCAAAGGAGGTAATAGAAAGAGCTTTGAAAGTAATAACAACAGAAACTAACAGGGTTACTTTACAATCTGCCATTGCAGATTTGGTGTATCATAAATATGATGGCATTCCTGCATTGCTGTTGAAAACCATGCAGGATACCACTCCGGAAAGGCAGGTGGTATTTGCCAGTGCTTTATGGAATATGGTGCAATATGAAAACAGTTTTGACATCGTTATTGAAATACTGAAACAATATCGTCCCAGGTTTTTGAATGATGTATTTCATGGCTTAAATGATTTTAAAGAACATGAGGGAGCACACCATTTTCTGGTAAGCTGCCTGCTAGGCAATGATGATGAGTTGCTGATAAAAGCGCAACAAACTATTGCCATATGGGCATGGTCGGGCTTACCAGAACTGAGGGAAAACAACTTATTGGAAATGCTACAGATTGAAAATAAAAACAACGCAACATTTAAACCTGCAATAGAAAGGTTAAAAGAAATTCTCAAAATAAAAAATTAGAGGACAATGGGATTATTTGATTTTTTTAAACAAAAAAATAAGGCGATAGCACAGGTTGCTACAAGCGCATCGAATAGAATGGAAGCTGATATAAGTAAGACGCCGATCATTGTAGCACTTTTTAAAACACCGCATGATTTAAGAGATAATACATGGTACAATGAATTTTACAGCAATGTGGCCACAGCAAGTTTTGCGGCAGCATCACCACAGGTTTTAATTGGGCCAGATGGCTTCCCTTATTTCATTTTAAATACTCCGAAAATCAATGAGCCATTTGAATCTTTTTGTATAAAAAATATCATGGATGATTTTTTATTGGAAAGAGGGTGGGGGGTTATATTTAATCCAAAGGAAGATAATAGCGCAGACTGGGTTTTTACACATGGCAATATTGTTAGCCTGAAGCTGAACAACGAATTTTTTTTGGCAACAGACCCTGCAGATGTTCTAAATATTGAATTTACAAAAACAGTCGGCATATTAAAGAAAGAAGAACAGGTAATGATCGCACAACCTTCAGAAGATTATTTCCCTTTCTCAACCAGGCGTGTACTAAAAAGTTTTCTGCAAAGCAAGGGCATAAAAAAGCCAAAGCTAATGCTGCTTACCTCCGGTATCGAAGGTAAAGTGATACATAAACTGGCCTTTAATATTCATCCCGAAAATTACCCGGTTACTTCTAAACTAAATTATTTGATGCAGCAGGTAGGTTGGTTTTTGCCGCCCGATTATATTATTATTCCGCTTCCAAAAAATTCCGGGTTGGCAAAGGGGTTTAATGATATGTAACAATTCAACTTCATTCAACAAGTACAGGTATGACCAAGAATAATTTTGAACTGGTAAAAAAGAGCTGGGCCACTATCTCTAAAATAGATTTTGAAATAGTTATTGGTGCTTTTTATATCCGGCTTTTTCAGATAACACCGGAGCTAAGGCCCATGTTTAAGAGTGGATCAATGACGCAACAATCAATTAAGTTAGGCTGTATGTTGTCGTATGTTATTTCAAAGTTTGAAAGTATAGAAGATTTGCTAACAGAAATAAAAGCCCTTGCCGAACGACACACAAAATACGGGGTAACGGATGAACATTATAAAGCTGTGGGTGAAGCTTTAATATGGACGTTGGAACAAGGGCTGGGTGAGTATTGGAATGAAGAGTTGCATATTGCCTGGAAAGATTTTTATGAAACATTATCTGCACAAATGATAGCAGCGCAACATAATAGCGTAACAGATATTTATAAAATTGACTACAAATGATTAAAGTGTTATGGATACTTATTGCTATTAATTTAACTGCTTTACTCTTTTTTATAGGAGGGTACTTTGTAATCAACAATGGTAAAAATGTCAGTTACGAAGAAAAGGGGTGGACAATAATACTGGCAGGTGCAGGATTGCTGGTAATTCTTTTGGCAGCCATTCCTTTGCGTTTTAGTCACTCAACCGGCACTATGATTTTTTCCGGTTTATTTGCCGCCTTACCCCTGATTATTGCGCTGGGTGTTTTCCTGTCAAAAAAATTGCCTTCCTTTAAAAAACAAAAAATGTTTGCCGAAACTTATTACAAAGATAAAACCCAAAAAAGTATTGCTTCCGCCATTGAAAAAAATGATATAGCATTACTTAAGGAATTAATAAAGGGAAAGCCACTTAACATACAAGGTATCAGGGTATGGGATGTGGATGGTTTAAATTATCTCCAATTTGCTATTCGGTTGCGAAGTAATCCCATAAATTTTCCATTTAATGAGGATGCTAATACTGCTGCCATTAAAATATTGATAGCAAATGGTTCACCCACAACACCTGCCCTTGCAGAAGCATGCCGGTACCTTCCTGCTGAAAAGCTTTCTTTATTATTGGATGCCGGCGCCAATCCAAATTGTCCCGGCTTTGTCAATCTCAATCCACTTTTATTTGAATTGGCAGGGACCGATAAAAAACAAAATGATATTGCTATTTTACTTATAGAAAATGGGGCTGATGTAAATGCAATAAAAGACAAAAGGTGGACTCCGGTGATGTTTGCTGCCGAAAGGGCGGATACAGCTAAAGAAGAAAACGATGCATGGCGACTGGTGCGCTACCTGTTGGAAAAAGCAAATGCTGATATTACATTTACAGGCCTTGAGGGTAAAAACTTTACCGGCATAATTAGAAATATCAGGGACAAGGCGGAAACAAATAATATGATTATGCCCCCTGATTTTATTGCTGTAACGGCGTGGTTAAAAAAGCAGGGGATAGATATAACACCTGTGGTAGAAAAACAATTGCCCCCGGCAGTTACAAAATAATATTTCCGGTATTTAAACACAAATAAAAATGACTGTTACTACTTTCCACTTCAAAAAAATATTATTGATATGCTTATGCCTTTGTTATTATTTTCCTGCTGCCGCCATACCTATAAATGAAGAAACTAAAAAGCCTTTAGCTATTAAAAATGATCCCTTACCGGCACAGAAAGTGATCACTAAATTTTTGCAATGGTATAAAATCAACCTGCATAAAGCAAATAGCTTACCATTTTAATTAAAGATAGTAGTGACTATTTTATGGTAAATAAAAAAGCCGTAACAGACTATTTAAATTTTTTGAAAAGCAGTCAATGTGTTTCAGACAAATACATTGCACACTGGCAAATATTCTTTGATGACAAAGCTATTCAGCTAAAAAAAGACAAGATACAATCCGATATTCCAGAAGATTTTGATTTTGATTTTGTATTGATAACCCAGGAGCCAGACGTTGTACTAAACCAAATAAGCCATGCAAAATTTAAAACCATCTCTGCAAATAATTCGGTGGCTTTAATTGGCGTTTCCTGGCCTGGAAAAGATTCGATGAAATATGAATTTGAAATGTATAAAACAAACAAGGGCTGGCAGATTGCTTATATCTCCACGCCAAATTTTGATTAATGCTGCGGCTAAATTAAAAATAGCTATGATGTTAAAAATTATTGTTTTTATCTTTTTACTGGTTGGCTTTAAGTTGATGTATAACTCATATACACCCAATGCACATATCGCCGAAACGCCCATTGATAAAGCCTGGTGGGATGGACTGAGTACAGAATGGAAAACCATTCTGCTGATCAATCAAAATTTTAGCAACCAGCGGTCAGATATTTTTACACTGCAAAGTGATTATATCAACAGAATGAATGCGCCAAATGAAGATGATTATTCTGAGATGAATAAATCCTTACACGATTTAAATGAAATAAAAAAGTTTGGTCTTGGGTATCCCGATTTTTATGCAAGGGCGCTCAAATACAAATTTGTAATTAATAATGATAGCATCAACCTGGCAACACTGAAAGATCTGGATATGGTCTATATGGTAAATGGTCCAGCTGATTTAACTCCATTAAAAAAGTTTAGTAAACTAAGGGTATTAATAATCAATAATTGTGGGGTTGATAACATGATTCCATTGGAGCAGCAAAAGCTTGATCTTGAACCATTGCGTTATTTAAAAAGATTGCAAATATTACAATGTTCTTCCATTGCATTACAATCTATTGAACCCATAAAAGAGTTGGTTTATCTGCAGGAATTAAATATTGATAACAGCAGCGTTACAGATTTATCGCCTATAAAAAGCATGGTTAATTTAGATGTACTGTCGGTTGGGGCCAACGTTAAAACTGCGGATATCATTTCTAAATTGGTAAACTTAAAGCATTTGTATATCAGTGGCTGCAAACAAATTCCTGATCTTTCCAAGCTTAAAAGTTTACAAATATTATCCATTTCAGAAAATGAATTAGCAATTGTTGATGCTACATACCGGATTAGCGATCTCGACTTTTTAAGAGATTTAACGAGCCTGCAATTTTTGGATCTGGATAACACCAGTTATAAAGGGAGTTTAGCAATGTTGAACTCCTTTCAAAACCTAAAAGCCATCACCTTGCCGCCGGTTAACAGTTCAACCATGCTTGATTTTAAAAAACATCACAATAATTGTATCATCATTAATGCATTTAAATATGAAAGATAACGGCATCATCATCTTCTTTAAAATTATCAGGTGGGCCATTAAAACCGTGCTGGTTATTTTTGGCATAATTCCCCTGTCGAGGTGCGGTTCGGGCTATAAAGAAAAGAATGGAAAAATCACCTTTAATGGCAGAGAAATTACGGATAAAAATTACATTGTTTTAAATGATCAATTTGCCAAAAATGATTCTGGCGCATATTACAAAGAATATAGCATTCATGATGCGGATATAAAAACCTTTGTGGCGTTGGATAAACATTATGCAAAGGATACCAACATTGCATATTATTGCGATGAAGAGCGGGAAGGTCAGAATTATTATTTAACCAAACATAGTGTAATTATTAAAATAAGAGATGTGCATAGTGCCAGTTTTATCAGCCTCGGCGATGGCTATTCAGGGTATGCTAAAGATAATAAGCGGGGTTACATTAAAGGAGTAGGGTTTCCGGTGAAAGATGCGGCTACATTAACTGTTATTGACGGGCAATTTGTAAAGGATAAATACCAGGTTTATTATAGGCAGGCACCTGTTAAAGGGGCTGATGTTAATAGTTTTCGGTCACTAAATAACTGTTACGCAAAAGATACAAACCGTGTTTATTTTTATGGTTATCATGATAATGCTAACAATGGCATTCATGAAATTCACTGCAACAATGCAACGTTTAGCCTGCTCGAATATCCGTACGGCAAAGACAATGAAACTGCATTTTATGTTTATACAAAAATAGCCGGATCGGATGGCGGCAGTTTTTTAGTGGTGGGAAATAATTTTTCAAAAGATAAAAACCATGTTTACTTTAAAACTAAGATTCTCAACGGAGCAGATGCTGCAAGTTTTATGATCATTCCACATGAAGAATCGTTGGATGATATTAATTATACAAAAGATAAGGATCATGTTTTTTACAATGATAAAATGTTTGGTGAAGTAGATGCGGCATCTTTTAAAGCATTGGGATTGGGTTATGCAACCGATGGCAGGCATATTTATTTTCATACCAGTATTGTTAAGAATGCCGATCCGGCCACGTTTAAAGTTAATGAGCTTAGTTACGGAGATACAGATGCGGAAGACGCTGCAAACAAATACCTGGAAGGAAAAAAAACTGCGCCTGAAAGATAATATTGGTTCCGGAATTTGGCTTGTTTTATAAACTTAAATCTGTCAGCAACAAAATTAAAAAATTTATTGAACTCTTGCGGAAGCATTAATAACTGCACAGGTTGTTAAATACAATCTACTCCATAAACACCTTCTTGATCCCCAATTTATTCATTCTTGATTTCAGGGTTGATGGAGGAAGATTAAGCATTTCCGCAGCAGCCCCGGGTCCCCAGATTTTTCCGTTACATTTTTTTAATACAGAAAGAATATGATCTCTCTCATTTTCTTCCATTGTTTTTGTCCGGGTTTCAGATGTAAAGCTATCAGCGCCTTTAATAAATTCAGGCAAGCTGACATCTTCGATGATTGTCCCTTTACACAACAGCACACCTCTTTCTATTAAATGCTCCAGCTCCCTTATATTGCCAGGCCAGTTGTACGTTGCAAATTTTTTTGCAACCTTCTCTGATATACCGCCAACTTTTTTACCGGTCTTCCGGTTGAAGCGTTCTATAAAATAAGCGGTCAACGCAGGTATGTCATCGCTGCGTTCCCGAAGCGATGGCAGAACAATAGGAAAAACATTGAGCCTGTAATAAAGGTCCAGGCGAAATTTACCGGTGGCAACTTCTCTTTCCAGATTACGATTAGTCGCCGCAATGATCCGCACATCAATCTTAAGTACATATCTCGAACCAACACGTTCCACCTCCTTCTCCTGTAGTACCCTAAGCAGTTTAACCTGTAGCTCTAATGGAAGCTCGCCAATTTCATCCAGGAAAATTGTTCCTTTATCTGCCTGCTCAAATTTGCCGATCCGCTTTTCTATAGCTCCGGTGAAGGCTCCTTTTTCGTGGCCAAACAATTCCGACTCAATCAAGGAAAGGGGTAATGCAGCGCAATTTATTTTAATAAACGGTTTGCCGTTACGGTCAGAGCTGGCATGTATGCAGTCTGCAATTTTTTCTTTTCCTGTACCGCTTTCTCCAAGAATCAGCACGGAGGTTTCCGATGCTGCCACCTGGTTTACCAGATCCATTACGTTCAATACGGAAGGACTATTGCCAATGATGTCACGGAAACATGGTGCAATACTTTTTGGTATCGCCAATGACTCAGAGGCAAGGTAATGCATGCCCAGCGCTTCTTTTTTTTGCTCCTGTGTAATACTATTCACAATGGCATTTAGCGGTTGTTGCAGCCGAAAAAGCCAATTAAGTTTTTCAGCGCTAAATCCGTCTGGCACTTTTCTGAAAAAACTCAATGAGAAAAAATAATTATCAGGTGATAAAAAAGGTAATACAATATTGGAGCAAGCTCCAAAGACCTTCGCCATTAATGCTTTCATCGGGTGTGAAGGAAATAATGCAGTAAAATCATTGCCGTTATACCAGCCAGCCCTATCATCCGGTGCTGTCTTTTTCAGCAACTGCTCAATGTCTTCTACTTTTAGTTTGGAAATGATAGACAATTCATCGATACCAATAGTCTGGTATTCATCAAATCCAGTGCGCCGGAAAATGCAACCAGAAAACCGGTCTGCCTCCATGGGCTTGAATTTTACAGAAAGACAATCGAACGGCATATATTGCTGGAGGGCATTTGCAGTAGCGATTAATTTGCCGGTCCAATTACTTTTAGTTCCGGCAATTTCAGTCAATGCCTTTTGAACTTTCATTTCAATGCGCCACATGGCTTCATTACTTTGTTCGTGACGATAAAAGGCAATTTCCAACGCAATCATCAAGTCCTTTTCCCGGAACGGTTTTACCAGGAAACCATAGGGCTCGGTAGCCTTTGCAGCCGTGAGTGTTTCTTCATTTGAATTGGCAGAAAGATAAATGAACGCTATACCATCTTCCTTCAATTGTTTTGCAAGGTCAATACCGGTTAGTTTTCCTTTTAAAAAAATATCCAGTAATACCAGTGCCGGGTTTTCTTTTTCGATAATCTCAATTGCTTCTGCCACAGAACGTGCAATTTCACAAACAGCATAACCTGCTTTTGTAAGCATCATTCTTAAATAGTCCGCCTCCACAAACTGGTCTTCAACAATCAATAATTTCTTTTTCATAACGTTTGTGTTTTTTCTTTAACATCGTTGATATAATCCCTGGTAATATCACGGTGATAGCTGAACGCAATTTTCACAGTAGTGCCAATGGAGCTTTGAATGGTGAACTTACCATCAATATCCCTTGCAAGGCCCTGCATTAAATTCATGCCCATCGTCCTGTTGATACTACTATCAAACTTTTTAGGCAGCCCGGTGCCATCGTCTGTCACAACTAACAAAAGATTGTTTGCATTATCGTGTTCTGCTGTAAATGAAATGTGGATGTTTCCATCCCTGTTTTTGGGAAAAGCATATTTGATGGCATTGGTAATTGTTTCATTCAAAATAAGCCCTATGGGAACGGCATGATACACACCCAGTTCAATACGGTCGAGCAAAAAATGGAACTGTATTCTCCTGCCGGTGTTTAAAGAATCTTTTAAATAATCGACCAATTCATGGATATAATCCGACATGTCAATGTCAGACATATTTTCTGACTGGTATAATTTCTGGTGGATAAGCGACATAGCTTGTATGCGCTGTTGGCTTTCCGCCATTGCAGCAATAGCTTCTTCATTTTTGAGATATTCCGAATGGGTACCCAGCAGGCCAATTACTGTATGAAAATTATTTTTCACCCGGTGATGTATTTCTTTTACAAGCCATACTTTTTCGTCGAGTAGGCGTTGCAGGGAGATGTTTTGCCCTTTGATATTCTTTTGTTGCTCCTCAAGCTGAATATTATTTTTTTTCTTTAGTTTATACTGGTTATAACTTAGCGTCAGTAATAAAATAAGCAACCCTGTACAAACAAGCACCATGTTCCTGGTATTTTTCTCCGTCCGTATATTTGCCAGTTGCAACTGGCTTTGTTTGGTAAGCAATTGAATGTTCTTGTCTTTAAGCGACAAATCCTTGTCCTTCTTTTCGGTTTCATATTGTACCTGCACTTCCTGCAACTGCCGGTTCTTTACCACCGTAAAGATGGAATCATTGAGCCACATGTACTGGTTCAGGTGCTGGATGGCCTGTTCATAATGTCCAAGTGAAGAATCTGTTTTAAACAGCATTGAATAAACATCCTTTTTTCTGAGAACAGAATTTACATAAGTTGCTTCGGCAAGGGCATGATTAAAATGAATGGCTGCTTTAGTAAAATCTTTTTTATCCAGGAAATAGCTACCAAGGTCATAAGCAACTTCTTCTGTTATTTCATTATTTTTCAGCAGCGAAGGTGTTAAAGCAATCATCTCAAGGATATATTTTTCCGACCTCGCCTTGTTACCATTACAACCGTAATACCAGGCAAGTGTTTTGGCCATGCTCGCTTTTCCATAACTGTCAACGGGTGGATACCGTGCAATAAATTCTTTAAAGAATGACAGAGCCTCTTGTTGTTTATGTTCCTTTACCAATACCCGTGCATACATTCCAGCATCTCGTATACGGTAAAAATCAATAGGATTGGTAAATGTCCGATTTAATGCGATACTGAAATTTTCGATGCTTTTTTCCTGCTGGCCAAGTTCATCATAGATATTAGCAAGGTGACAATAGTAGTTAACAATGTCTCCGGTATCACGGGTATTTCGCATGCTTTCAATTGTCAACAGTGCATAATATAACGCCGTATTATAGTTGCCTTTAAACCATTGCACAGAAGATAATAGGTTGTATGTGTAATGCAGATGTTTAAATCCGATGGATTTGTATTTTGCAAGCACCGTTAACAATTCTCTTTCTGCTATATCCAGGTTACCTTGTTGCAAATGGGTATCGGCAATTGCCTTTTCCATTTCGATTACCTTCTCCTTGTCACCGGCCTTATCATGTAGTTCTCTTAACTTGAGTAAACAATCATTCCTTGTTAACCCGCTTGTATCAAGCACCCTGATACAGCCTCCAAGTTTATGCCAATTCACAACTTGTACAGAAAGGCTTCCACTATTACCAATATCATGTGCTACCTTATCAAAATATTCATCTGCTTTTTTTACATTTCCAATCTTAAGAAAATATTTACCAAAATAGCAATTCAATTCGTTTTGCCATTGTGGGGAATGTAGTGCGTTATTTATCAGTTGAGCCTGTTGCAGGTACCCATACATTTTATTGAAATTTTCCCTGCTTTAGTTTAGTTCAAAATAGTAATAAAGCGTCAATTGCAGAAGGACTTGTATCTTCCTTTCAGCGGGAATTGCTTGCTGCAACAATGCTTCCAGTTCAGCCTTTGGCTTAGCAGGTAATTGCGCATTTGCATGCTGGTTAATGAAAAGCAGTAAGCAAATTCCTATTACAACCCCTCTCATTTTTAGTATTTAAGTTGGCCTAAAGTTACTGTTAATCTGATCGCATTTCAAATTAGCCGTGCGCTAAACCACGATATTTCGTGGTGGTAAACACATGCACAATTATAAATTTTCCAAAACCATACAGAAAATAAATTTGTGATACCCACCTGCTTAAAATGGTGGTATGTATTTTATAAATTACTTGTAACAACGTTAAACTCATAAGACGGCCAAAAAGATCGTTACCATATTTCGTGGTTTTTTTAAAAGTTCCGTGAAATATCGTGGCTGTTATGCACGCTAATTTTATTACAACCCTTGCTCCGCAAGGCTTTACATTATTGGCATTCCCTTGGACTAAGGGTCAGAGCAAAATGTAAAACAATGAGCACTTCCACAAAATCAATTTTATTTATTACCGGTGCATTCGTTGGCAATAACTGTTGGGACGAATGGAGAATATATTTTGAAAGCAAAGGGTATAAAACTGTTGCGCCGGCCTGGCCTCATAAAGATGGAACACCCGAAGAACTGAGAAATCGCCAGCCTGATGCAGGGATAGCATCTAACAGGTTAGCAGCGCTAATGGACTACTATACACGAATAGTAGATGGGTTCACAGAAAAGCCAATTTTAATTGGTCATTCCATCGGGGGATTAATCGTTCAATTATTGCTTCAACGTGG
>JANYFT010000337.1 GCA_025359625.1 Ferruginibacter sp. | reverse complement strand
ACGAAAGCAAAATATATTTAATTGCACATCATATTCAATAGATGATTTCTTTGTTCTGTAAAATGGATAATCAAAAAGTGAGGCTGCTTCCTTAATATAAAAATTAAAACCTGCCCGGTTAATAATTTCTATTAATTCGGTTAACTCAGGGTTTTGTTTGAATGTACCATGATATTCTAAAAACATGTTTTTTACAAGGTGTAATTTGTCTGCTATATCAGTGAGTACATTATATTCAGCCCCCTCAATATCAATTTTTAAAAAATCAATTTGCCGGTCTAATAAATCTTTTAACCTTACAGCTTTAACTGCTGTGCTATTGATCCCATCTGTAGTTTCAATCTTGCTTGTCATGGATGCTTCGTTCGAAAATTGCAATACCGTATTATCAATCCATATAGCCTCTTTACGCAGGCTTACCGCTGTGAAACCAAAAGACTGGATATTTTTAGAAAGCAACTGAAAGTTTGTATCGTCTGGTTCAAATGCAATGATCTCTGCCTGCGGGTATTGCCTTTTCATGTATATAACGCTTAAGCCAATGTTAGCGCCACAATCAATAATAAAGGGCTTGGTTTGCAATTGCTGACGGTACATTTCTTCAATAAAAATTTCTTCAAGCCCGTTTACCAGTTGAATAGAATCCGTAAAATAAAGAGGCTTGCCAAATAACAGATGTATCTTTTCTTTACCGGCGGGTAAATGTTTGTAATACTTTATTTTAAACCAACTGAGGTTTATTTTTTTGTAAGGATTGGCCGATAAACGTTTTAAATTTATACTGATACCTTTTGATATATTTTTGAAAAAAGAATTGTTGGCCATTTACTTTTAAAATTTTATAATATTGAACTTACATTCCGTTATATGAAAATTTCTTTCAAACTATTTTTTTTGCAACAACTATATAATTTAATGTCAGTTCTTCATCCGCATATCTTCTATCTAACCAAACAGAAAATTTATTATAGACCCAAATAAATCTAAGTGTCACAAAAAAGTGTTTCACTATAAAAGAACGCCAGGTTCTGTATTTACGGGATGAAAATAAGGTATTTAAAAAAAGTTGTGTCACTGCAGCCCACTTACCTCCATTGGCTTTAATCAACACAATTTCAAATCCATATTTTTCAAAAAGAAATTTTATTCCGTATTTACTAAATCTAAAAAAATCATAGGGTTCTTCGTGAAGTGCCCAACAAAATGGTATTGTAAAAATGGCAATTCCATTTTTCTTTAATACTCTTGAAGCTTCAAACAGCATTGCCCTGTGATCTTCTACATGTTCAATTACCTGTGTTGAAAAAATGGTGTCAAAAATTTCATTGTCAAAAGAAAGATTAGTGGCTGGACAAATTACATCTACAAGATTTTGATTACTTTGAATAATATCGCAACCAATGTATTCTCTTACTTTTCCTTCAAACAGTTTTTGGTATGGCTTATTACCACAGCCAATATCAAGTATTTTTCCGGACGCAAATTCACCGGCAATTTTTTTTATATCATTAAATAAAAAATAATTTACAATATAGTGTTGATCGAAAGGAGTCAGATGAAAATCACTCAATCGTTTCAAACCTTCTTCTCTCATAAATTTTATCGTTGTTTTTTTAAATACCGATATTTAAACCTAACCCATTTCCAGTTTAATAGTCCCAACAAAGTACTCGTTTCTTTTATTCTTGCATTTTTCAATTCGTATAAATCCGGATGCAACCTAAAAAGATAATTTGGATTTACAAGTTTGCTGCTCTCAAGCAAAGCCGGATAAAGAGGCAATACATCTTTATGAACATACAGTATCATATTTTGCTTATACCAGTATTCAATCCCTTTCACTGGCCATAACATTTCACGAAAATAATCTACAGGAACGTAATTAAATTTCTTAAAAATAGCAGCCCAAAATTCCGGGTATTGTTCATTTATATGATAGGTACCTTCCTGTCCCGGAATAGCGGCAGAAAATAGAACGACATCACTTAGTTGAACGAGGGTTCTTATAAGTTGTTCAGAAGATTCCACAGGAAGATGTTCGCCAACTTCCAAAGACATTGCAAGGTCATATTTTCTGGGCTCAGAATAATTCAACTTTAAATCCTGGATCGCAAGTTTTTCAGGATTTATTTTTACCAAATTTTTTTTAATATAAGGACCTTCAACACCTTTGATGTCTTCTATTCCAAAATCTTCATTCCAAACTTTCAGCCACTCACCAGTTCCACAACCTATATCTATTACGGATGTAGGTTGAAGTATATCATTAACAAAAGGCAATACAAGTTTAGCCGAATTATAAGAGTTGGATTCAAGTTCAACAAAGAAATCCTTTGTATACTTTTTTGCTTCAACCATAAATAAAATTTTTATATATCTTGTTTTTCTTTATCAATCTCTGGAAATAGTTTGGGAAAAATTTTTTAACTACTATGTAATGTATGAATCTTAAAGGCTTTTTTTTAAATTGGTATATCAACCGGTTTACAACAAAGTCAAAATCTAATTTATCAGCATACTTCTTTGTAAAATAATCCTCAATTTCATTTTGCCTTTGAATGTCCTGATTGAGGTTTTTCAGCATAGAATTTTTTCTTACCCTGTATTCAAAAAGAGTTTCATCAAAGTAAAAAAATCTGTACCCTCCAAATGCAAAACGAAGCCATAAATCCCAATCTTCGTACCCCATAATTTTCATGTTATCATACATACCTATTTTCTCAATTGCGGATTTTCTGATCACAGCACAAGCATCAATATAATTACAAATCATTAATTGCTGAAGGTTAAATGGGCCAGGTCTCAAAACCCCAGCTTTGTCTCCAAAAAGGTTTGCATTCCCATACACTACTGCGATATCAGGTTGCTTTTCCATCACCTCAATAGCTTTATCCAAATAGCCTGGTAGAATTTTGTTATCTGCATCAAGGGGCAAAATATAATCTGTTTTAGATAATCTTATACCTGTATTTCTGGCTTCACCTAAGCCCTTATTTTCCTGAAAAACTACATTAACACCACTATCACTAAGCTCCCTCAAAATAGTATTAGTCTTTTCTTCTGTAGATCCGTCATTCACAATAATTAAATCAAAAAGATCTGCATTAGAAGCCTCGAGACTTTTCAATGCATCAATTAAAAAATTCCCTTGATTGTAACATGGTATAACTACAGTAATTTTTTTACTCATAAATTATTATATATAGATACGCTCTCTACATTTAATTTTTCCAAAAATAAAGTTATTACTTCGAGCTTATCAAATTCGGGTTTAAATTTTATATTGCTTGTATAATACTTATGCAGGTCATACGCAGTGAATATGTTTTCGTTTACCACGGCATCGATATTAGCCAACCCTAATTCATTGGCTTTGTTAAATGCAGCTACAAATTGAGGAGACAGTTCTTTATTGCTAACCCATGCAGCAAAAACGAAAGGAAGTCCAGTCATTTCTTTCCAGGCCAAACCTAAATCATAAATAAATTTTGATTGTAACCGCTGAACAAGCGCTCTGTCCCCAATTACAAGGCCAGCTGTGGTGCCTGAAATAGTACTTTCATAGCCTTCTGAAGCCTGTACCAAATTGGGAGAAATTTTCCAATGCTCTTTTAATAACACTTTTAAAAGGGCTACCGAGGTACTGCTCTGGTAGTCGAGTAAAATAGTTTTCACTTCATTAAGTGGCACTTCACTAAAAAGGCAAACGCTGGCAACTTCACCGTCACTTGCAATGCAAAAATCAGATATAATGTGATACTCTTTCAACTGTGGAATTACCGCCACCGGTATTAATCCAATATCAATTTCATCCTTTATTAGTTGTGTAGCAATAATTGCCGGATAATCAATTATTAGTTCTACCGTGTCTTTCATCATCCCCTTTTCAAATCCATATATCAGGGGTTTTGTGTTGAGATAGCTAACCGCTCCTACTCTTATTTTTCTGTCCAATTGCTTTAGTATAATTTTGGCAGCAAATTTACAGCATCACCATGGATTTAAATCA
>JANYFT010000316.1 GCA_025359625.1 Ferruginibacter sp. | reverse complement strand
TCTATAATACTAAAATGCGCTAGCAAACCTTCGGGTAAAATATGGCTTAGTATATCTTGTTCCAATCCTTTTTTAAACAAATTTATACCTTGCTCCCCAATAAATAAAACTGAGCCGATAAAAGCGACTACCAGGGGCGATCAAATAGTTTTTTTGCCAGGGCTGATTCCAATTATCAAAACTGGTTAGGCGCCATACTGATCAAAGTAAGGGCTGACGCCGATGCGGCTTTTGAAAGCCGCCTGTATAAATCGCTTTCCAATACCATTAGAAATTCGACCATCGAAATTGAGCACCTGGAAAAGAAAAGAATCAGCAAAAATAATGTTACACTCATACCCATGATCATACTGCTTATAGTGACTGGGTTCCTTATCATCAATGTGGCACTCGGCCTTTTTGGCGTGCTGTGGTACAACATCAATAAAAGAAGAAGCGAGATAGGATTAAGAAGGGCGGTAGGCGCCAGTGGCAATTCCATTTCAAAACAGTTGGTGGGCGAAGCGCTGGTGCTGTCAACCATTTCCCTCTTAATCGGTTCATTCTTTGCCATACAGTTTCCATTAATGAATGTATTCGATCTTGCAACCAGCACTTATTTAATTGCATGGATGCTGGCCCTTGCTTTTATTTATGTGCTGGTAATTATTTGTGCCTTGTATCCCGGAAGACAGGCTGCGGCTATTTATCCGGCAGTTGCTTTGCATGAAGAATAATGATCCGGAAAAAAATAATTATCAGTATCTTTTGGTTAAGCATTGTTTTAGTTGCAAATTATTGTCCGGGCTAAGCAGCAGCATTGTGCAAAATCTTGCGACTTGTCCGGCCCTCTTGTACAAAATAGTTTTGTGGAACTTTTATAAAAGCGAAGTAATGTAATTGCAAAATTGTGAAAGCTTTAGACCGGTAAAAAATTGAAGCCGCTGAATAGGCCAACTTTGGGAAATGAGGATGACTAAAAAATATTAAATTGCTTTCAATTATGATACTAATTATTGATGATGACATTGCTGTAAGAACCTCTTTACTGCTTCTTTTTCAAAATGAAGGATATACTGCTTTAGCTGTGGCATCAGGGCAGGAAGCTTTGCCTGTTATTACCAAAAAGCCCGTTTCACTCATCATTTTAGATCTTAATTTTTCTATAGAAACATCAGGAAAGGAAGGCATGGCACTTTTGCAGGATATTAAAAAAATAAATGCAACTGTGCCGGTTATTCTAATTACAGGATGGGGCACCATTGACCTGGCAGTATAGGGCATGAAGTTGGGAGCCAATGATTTTATTAATAAACCCTGGAACAATGAACATTTGCTACAATCTGTAAATACTTTATTACAATTACAGCAAAAAAAGCCCCGGCACCAAACCCGCCAACAATTGGATAATCAATACGATTTTAAAAATATTATAGGCGAAGATCCACACCTGTTAGGGATACTGGAAACTATCGGGCGTGTGGCCGCTACTGGTGCTGCTGTATTAATAACCGGCGAAAGTGGTACCGGAAAAGAATTGATTGCCGAAGCCATACACCATAATAGTTTGCGTAAAAACAAAACATTTGTCAAAGTAAACCTCGGCGGTATTTCTACTTCTTTATTTGAAAGTGAAATGTTTGGCCATACAAGGGGTGCATTTACCGATGCCAGAACTGACAGGGTGGGGCGTTTTGAAATGGCCAGTAAGGGAACTATTTTTTTAGATGAAATCGGTGACCTGGATGCAACAAGCCAGGTAAAATTATTACGCGTTTTACAAGACCGCACCTACGAAGTGTTAGGCAGCAGTCGCACTAAAATGGTAGATGTCAGGGTAATTTGTGCCACCAATAAAAACCTGGCCGAAATGGTAGGCAAAGGTAGTTTCAGGGAAGACCTGCTGTATAGAATTAACCTGATTACTATTCATTTGCCGGCATTGCGTGAAAGGGCAAAAGATATTCCTTTGCTGGTGAATTATTTAATCAATAACCTTAAGGAAATTTATAACCGGCCTGATCTTTCCGTTTCGGCCGCTGCAATAAAATGGCTGCAGCAACTGCCACTGCCTGGTAATATCCGCCAGTTAAAAAACCTTGTAGAACGTACCGTACTCATTAGCAGTAAAGATAACCTGGATATAGAAGATTTCACTTCGCAACTGGAATTATCGCCCCAAAAAAAGGGAAGCCAGCAATTACCGGAAGTAGGAACACTAACCCTTGATGAAATTGAAGTACTCATGATAAAAAGATCCCTTGAGTTTCATAAAAATAAAATTTCCAAAGCGGCGGCTTCCCTGGGCCTTACCAGAAGTTCATTGTATCGCCGGCTTGATAAATACCATATTCCCTATGATGAAACTACGGACTAAATTTATTTTGTTTGCAGTTATCCTGCACCTGGTTACACTGGTGCTTACTTATTTTATTTTTCAACAAAATAAAATATTATTCATAGCATCAGAAGTATTGATTATTCTTTCATTGATGATTGCCGCAAGATTGTATAAACAACTGATTCAGCCTCTACAGTTGCTGATGCAGGGTGCTGAAGCCATAAGGGACAGGGATTTTAATGTAAAATTTGTTGCCACTGGTAAGTATGAAATGGATGAACTGATTAAAGTGTATAACCAGATGATTGATGAACTAAGAGCGGAGAGAATTAAACAGGAACAACAACATTTGTTTTTACAAAAATTAATATATACTTCTCCAACAGGCATACTGATACTGGATTATGATGACTGTATACAGGAGGTAAACCCCAGGGCAATAAAATTATTGGGCATTGAGGAAAAAGATCTGATTAAAAAATCTTTAAATGAAACCATTCATCCTGTGTTGCTGGAGATAAAACAATTACAATCAGGAGCATCAGGAACGTTCACTTATAATGGGGCAAGTATTTTTAAATTACAAAAATCACATTTCATTGACCGTGGATTTGTACGGCATTTTGTAATGATAGAAGAATTGACTGTAGAAATTTTAGCAGCAGAAAAGAAAGCTTATGGAAAAGTAATCCGCATGATGGCGCATGAAGTAAACAATACCATCGGCCCGGTTAATTCCATCTTGCAATCTACACTCACCTCAAAAAAAATGTGGCTTGATAACGAAACCCATTCTTTTAAAGATGCCCTGCAGGTGGCTTATAACCGCAACAATAACCTCAATATTTTTATGCGCAATTTTGCCGATGTGGTAAGGTTGCCCGGGCCGGTTAAGAAAAATACAGACCTTCATCAACTGATACGCTCAATAGCAAAGCTGATGGAAATGAAAGCTGGCGAAAAGCAAATACAGTTTAAGTATCAGCTTCCAGAAACGCCATTTTATGTATTGGCAGATGAGCAGCAAATTGAGCAGGTACTTATTAATATTGTAAAAAATGCCATTGAAGCTATTGAGGAAAAAGGGATTATTGTTTTTAGCACCCAGCCTGCTATAAAGCAACTAACCATTACCAATAGTGGTAATGGCATCGCTGAAAATATAGCTCATCAATTGTTCAGCCCTTTCTTCAGTACAAAAAAAGATGGACAGGGAATAGGGCTTACATTGGTGAGGGAAATATTATTAAATCATGGGTGTGAATTTTCTCTGCACACTACTACCCCGGGGGAAACTAATTTCATAATAAGGTTTGTAAAATAACTATTTAAAAATAACCTGCCTGTCAATAAATTTATTTTTTTACTTTGATCTGTCATTCTGAACTTTTTGTCTATCGGAAATTGCAAAGTGAGTTTACGAATACCGTTTTTAAACACAGTTACTTTTCCCTTATCTCCAGTTCTTCAAATCCAAAATTGTCACTGTTCATAACATACTTTATTCACTTACCCCGTTTATATACTTATCAATGGCTTGGTAGTACGAAAACATGTTCCTTTAAACAAGGCAACTGTATGATCTTTTTGATTGCTGACTGTTATATGATAAAGCCCCGTTGATTTCCCATTATGTATTTCTTTTGCTTCGGCTATTAATGTATCACCAACATGCACGGGTTTTATAAAGTTGATAGCGGTGTCTAATGCCACGGATAAAACATTCCTGTTGTTGCAGGCAAAAGCAAAGCAACTATCTGCCAAAGAAAATGCAATACCCCCATGCACAATGCCCAAGCCATTGATCATTTCTGTGCGTACTGTCATTTTAATTTTACTGTAACCTTCTTTTATTTCCAGTACTTCAATACCCAGCCATTGACTGAAAAGGTCTTGTTGCATGATGTGTGCGACTACCTTACCTGCAAATAAATCTTTGTCTGTATTCATAACTACTATTTTTTGTTATAAACCTTATTTACTTTTTATACTTTGCCAATATCACTCTCCTTTAAATACTGGTATTCTTTTTTCTATAAATGCAGCAACCCCTTCCTTATAATCAGCTGTATGTGCAGCTTTACACTGAAGTTCATCTTCTTTTTGTAATTGCTCTGCCAGAGAATTGTCAAAGGAGGCACTCAACGCCAGCTTTGTATATGCCAAAGCTTTCCAAGGCATTTGAGAAAGTGTGATGGCGATTTTCATACTGTCAGTTATAAAATTTTCATCTGTAAAAACTTTATAAATCATGCCTATCCGTTCTGCCTCCGTGGCGGAAATTTTATCTCCCAGCATCATCAATGCTGATGCTTTTTGAAAACCGATTAAACGAGGTAAAATAAAAGTGCCTCCACTATCGGGTATCAATCCAATTTTACTAAAAGCTTGTATAAAGGAAGCTGAATTACTTGCTACCACTATATCACAACATAAAGCAATATTGGCTCCGGCACCAGCAGCCACGCCATTCACTGCACATACTACCGGTTTTTTAATTGCTCTTATTCTGCTTACAATGGGGTTATAATGTTCAGCTAAAATCACTTCAAAGCCCGGCGGATTTTCACCTGTCAGTTCTCCCAAATCCTGGCCGGCACAAAAGGCTTTACCATTTCCTGTGAGATAGATAGCCCTGATGTTTTTATCTGAAGCACAATCATCCAGTATTTTTTGCAGCAGTAAAGCCATTTCCCGGTTGAAAGTATTCATTTTTTCGGGCCGGTTAAGGGTGATGACTGCAACTGAATTTTTAAGTTCAAAAAGAATGGAAGCCATAAATTATTTTTTGATGTGAGTTATGCAGTTGACAATTTATTGTTTGGTATCTGCGGATAAAATTAATGACATTTAAAATAATCGAATGGCTCCCTGCAATCCTGGCATTGGTAAAGTGCTTTGCAGGGTGTGGAGCCAAACTGGCTGATTATTTTTGTATGATATGAATTGCATAACGGACATTGGATAGCTTCGGATTCAGCAAACAGCCTGGTATCGCAAACAATTTGTTTTTGATTTGGTGGAGCAATCCCATACACTTTTAATTTTTCTTTACCTGATTCACTCATCCAGTCGGTTGTCCATGCAGGAGAAAGTATGGAGCTGACCTTTATATTTTTATAACCCTGTTCAAGAAGTTTCATCCTTATGTCCATACGGATAGCATCCATGGCAGGGCAGCCAGAGTAGGTTGGGGTAATTACAACGGCCCCTTCCCAGCCTCCATCAGCGAGTTCGGCATTTAGTACAACGTCTCTAACGATGCCTAAATCTATAATGGAAAGAACAGGAATTTCCGGATCTGCTACTTCTTCTAATAACTTCCATAT
>JANYFT010000093.1 GCA_025359625.1 Ferruginibacter sp. | reverse complement strand
CAAACACCCTGCTTGTGCCCTAATATTTGGTGACGGCGATAAATGCCTTCATAGCTTTTTAATGCGCTGACACATGTTTTCAGGTCAACACCCAATTGGTTGGCAACGGCTGTTGCGGCCAGGGCATTTTCCATATTTAGTTTGCCGACCGTATCTAAACTAAAATCAGTTCCATTAATATTGAAAGAAATAGTTAATCCATCTTGTATAAAAGCGGCGGCTTTATAACCAGCTTCAGAATTGATATCAACCGCAAAATCATTGGCAGCATTTACGGATAACTGTTTGGCCAATGTATTCGATTGGTTAACCACAAATAACTGTTGTGTATTCTTTTTAAAAATGCCAAAAATATCCATCAGCTCATCAATCTCCTGGTGGTCTTTATCAATGTTCAGCAACAGCCCTACTTCAGGATGATATTGTACAATGGAGCCATCACTTTCATCGGCTTCAATTACCAGCCACTCCCCTTTGCCCACTTTAGCATTGCCAATTTTCCCTTCCTTAATAATACTTATTAACCCTGCTCCGCTGATAATGCCTGGCTGTAAACCAGCAGCAGCAAGTATATCAAACAACATAGCGCTGGTAGTACTTTTGCCGGATGTGCCACCTATTGCAATCGTCTTTTTACTTTTAGCTATCAAAGACAATACTTCGCTGCGTTTTAAAATAGGAATATTTAATTGTTTGGCTTTTTGCACTTCAGCTACGGTATCTTCTATAGCAGTTGATACCACTACCAAATCAGTACCGGTTGTAATGCCTTCGCCATTTTGTAAAAAACAATGGATGCCTGCGGCTGTTAATTTCTCTTGCGTATCATTCTTTTCCCCCTCTTTAAAATACCGGTCGCTGCCACTTACGTTTTTTTGAACACCTGCCAGGTATTGTGCAATGGCACTCATCCCGGTACCGGCCACACCTATGAAGAAAACGTTTTTAAAATCGTTGATTCCATTAATCATTTTTTATACAATTTATTATGAGATGGTTTTGTTATGGCGTAAAGTTTTGTAGGCAAACAATAAACTAATGGTCATAAAGATGCCGCCTAAAAAAAATGCCGCACCTGCAAAGTGTACCGGTGCCGTTGGTTTGGTGAAGTAAGAAAATAAGCCAGTCATCAAAAGCGGGCCAATGATGTTGGTGACACTCATTACGCTGGTGAGGCCACCCTGTAGTTCGCCCTGCTCGTTTGCAGGCACCTGCCCGGATATAATAGATTGTAATGCCGGGCCACAAATGCCACCAAGGCAATAAGGCACCAGGAATAAAAACATCATCCAGCTTTGCGTAGCCGCAGAAAATAAAAACAATCCAACGGCATATAACGCCAAACCAGCATACACACTTTTTTTATTACCCAACCATGGGTTAACAATACGGATCAACCCACCCTGCACTGCCCCCACCAGCAAGCCTACCAAACCTAATGAAATGCCAATGGTTCTTGGCGTCCAGTTAAATTGTTTTATGCCGAAAAAAGACCAGGTGCTTTGCACTGCATTGGCGGCTAGATAAATTAAAAAATAAGAGAGGATCAATCCGCCAACTGCCGGATATTTTTGTAATTGTTTTAAACTGCCGATAGGGTTAGCCCGTTTCCATTGAAATTCCCTCCTGTTTTCAATAGCCAGGGATTCGGGCAAAACAAAATAACCATAGAGGCAATTGATAAGGCTTAAACAAGCAGCAACAATAAAGGGAACCCTCACGCCATATTCTCCCAGCAAACCGCCAATAACGGGACCCAATATAAATCCTAAACCAAATGCTGCGCCTACCATACCAAAGTTTTGTGCCCTGTTTTTCGGAGTGCTTATATCGGCAATGTAGGCAGTAGCAGTTGTGAAACTTGCACCAGCAAAACCTGCAATAACTCTGCCTACAAAGAGCCAGCCGATAGAAGGTGCCAGGGCAAGAAAAATATAATCTATACCCAATCCTAATAACGACAGCAACAGTACAGGCCGCCTGCCATACTTATCGCTAAGGTTGCCCAACAAAGGTGCAAATAAGAATTGCATAATAGCGTAAGCAAAAGCAAGGGCACCACTATAACGCGATGCATCGCTGATGGTGCCGTGTATCAATTGTTCTATTAAACCAGGCACTACAGGAATTATAAGGCCAACACCGGTGACGTCTATTAATAAGGTAATAAAAATAAAACTGATTGCTGCTGAACGATTAGGGGCCATTGTTTTAAGAAGTTATAAAATCAAAGATAAGCTGCTATACCATAAAGGCGATTATGGTTACTGAAAATAAAAGGCAGCAAGTGCTTTATTATATCTTACAATGGATAAAATTATAAATTGTCAGGCACTGCATCCAATTAAACTATAAAGATATTTAACTTCAGAATCGCTTCCATTTAATTAATCGTTTATCGGTTAATCACAAAATTGTGAACCAGGGATTTACAGCAATAATAACACTTGCAATTTTCCTGATGAAACACTTGGTAATTATTGTGGAAAGCATTCCCCATCAGTAATTATGCAATCGTTTAGTATTTACCGAAACATTATTTTATTTTTTAAACATAAAATAAAAAATTCCTGATAAAAAGGCAAAACTTACCAGGTCTGTCATAAAAATATTTGAAGTTATTAGCAAACTAATTGTACGAATATTTATAATTGATAATTATTACCGTTAAATTAAATATTTACGATCAGCAAAACCCTATTGAAATTTTTTACCGATACAATAATTGGCATGGTTTTGGAAAATTTTAAATAATAATATCTTAATTAACAAATGCTGCATGCTTATTTATTAACATATCCACATTTGCTACAAATGGTATTTTCACTTTCCTTATTTTTAACCTAAACAAATCAACTACTCATGGCATACGAAAATTATCCACTTGCTGGATCTTCGCCTTCTACTCCTCCAAGAGAGCCTAAAAAAGACTGGCGTACACTGTTATCAATTCCATTAATAATCGCTTTGTTAGGAACATGGGGTTATATTATTTGGGATAAGAGTAAAACAAAAGACGAAATTCAAAAAAAAGACACGCAGTATGCGGTAGTTATTTCTGAAAAGGACACTTTGCAAAGCTTATTAGATGAAGCTACAAACAGGTATGACAATTTAAAAACTACCAATGCAAAAAAGGATAGCACCATTACTACCAAAGACAAAGAAATTGCGAGTAAAAAAGCGCAGATTCAAAGTCTTATCTCAAAGAAAAATGCTACTGCTTCTGAATTAAAACAGGCTAAGGATCTGATAGCATCGCTTAACACAGATATTGAAGATTACAAAGCCCAGGTAGAAGTTTTAAAAGGGCAGAACGTAGTGCTTGCCCAGGAGAAAGAAGTTGTAACACAGGAACGTAATAAAGTAAGGCAGGATTTTGATTCTGCTAAAACAGTTATCAAACAAAAAGAAGATGTTATTGATGTTGGATCTACACTTCATGCTGCCAACTTTACTATTTTAGGTATTGACGAAAAAAGCAATGGTAAAGAAAAAGAAACTACAAAAGCAAAAAAAGTAGATAAAGTACGTATTTCATTTGACCTTGATGAAAACAGGATTGCACCTTCAGGCGCTAAAGATTTATATATTTTAGTTACAGCTCCTGATGGTAAACCTATTTCTGTAGAAGCTCTTGGTTCAGGAACATTTACAACAAGAGAAGGTGAACAAAAGACTTTTACGCAAAAAGTAAATGTCAATTATGCACAGGGCCAAAAGCAACGTGTTAGCTTTGACTGGAAACAGAATTCACCTTACATAACAGGCGATTACAAAATTGAAGTTTACCATAATGGATTTAAAATTGGGGAAGGTATACGTCATTTTAAAAAGGGTGGCTTATTTGGTTAAATTTTATAAGTCAATTATATTTAATAAAATGTCCCGAAATTTTCGGGACATTTTTATTTTTGACTTTTTGTTCCAGTTTCGTGTTACATCTAGATTGTCAAGAGCATTCATCTTCGACACTTTATCTTTGACCTGACCCCGTAAGAAATATTTTAGTTCAGGAATATTTTGTGTGGCTAAAAGAACAATGCAAATTTTATCCTTGCAAAGAATGGTGTGCCGGGTGTAAAATTTAATTCAGTTGTTTCAGTTGGTTCGCCGGTTAATCTTGAAGTAGTGGCAAACTGTGCCTCGTTCCATTTTATATTTAGCATGTTTTCTACAGCTATGCCAATTTCATATTTGGGTTGTGTATAGTTAAGGGATGCATCCAACAAAAAATACCCTTTGGCAACAATGCTGTTGTCTTCATTGGCAGGCCTGCTTTTGATGTAACGGTAAGTAATGCTGCCGTTAAAACCCTTGCTGGCTTTGTAAAACAATCCGCCTGTACTGGTGGTAGTTGGTGCAAGTGGAATAAAGTCTTCCCCTTTTTTTTCTTCTTGTACCCTTGGCCTGGTAAAATTAATATTGGCATTGGCAAAAATATTTTTTGAGAACTGGTAACGGGTAATTATATCAATACCTTCACGCTTTGTTTTTCCACTTGGTTCTATGTTACCATCATCTCCAACATACTTAAATTCCTGAGCAAGATGAAGGTACCATGCGGCAATATTGATGAGTAATTTTTTTGTAGGTTTTAGTATTATCCCCAGGTCACTTCCATAAGCTGTAGGTAAAATTTCTTTTCCATCATTAGCCACTACTACCCTCGTATCATTGCTATGAAAACCTTTACCGCTTTTTACATACAATTGCAAAGCAGGTGTGGCGGTATATTGTATATTTATCTTGGGGCAGATGATGCTTTTTGATTGAGCAGGGTTTTGAAGGGCACTGAGTTTATCGAAATAATCAAAGTGAAAATAATCTAATCTAACACCTGCATCTATCAGCCATTTGCCACGGCTTAGTTGCTGCTGCATATAGGTAAAACCATTTGTCTCTTTAATATTGCTTAATTTATAATTGTTGATAAAACTTCTTTTAACTACATGCGCCAGCCTGCTGTCTTCTGTAGCATCATACCTGAAACCTGTGCCATACGTGGATTTTAGCGTAAAGTTACCCAGCGTATATTGCTGGTTAATTTTGGAGAGATAACCAAAAATATTCCGCTGTTCTGCCTGGTTTATTTCATCACCATTGATGGAATCGGTAAGAAAAAAAGTAAAATCTGAATAGAGGTTGAATTTGTACCGGGTGTAGTAAGCATGGTTTTCCCATAGCATACCATTGGCAAAAGAATGGGCCAGCAATATGTTGGCGTTATGCCTTTGTGTTTGCCCTCCTTCACTTGGGTCAATGCTGCCAAAGCGGTCAATAAGGCCTGCATTTACAGCTCTATCAGGCACCTGCCCTGAGGCATCCCAGTTGCTTACAAAAGAAGATAGCGTGGCTGTTAATTGAGTATGGTCGTCTATGGCAAGGTTGTATTTACCAAAAATATTAAAGCGCTTAAAATGTTGTTTGTTTATTGTAGGGCCATTGGTGTAATTAAATTCGCTGGCAATATAGGCGCTCTGTTTGTCTTTGTTTTTTTTAATCAGGTCAAGTATTGCAAGTGCCCTGTAAGTATTGAATCTTCCTGCTTCCACCTTCACCCTGCTTGTGGGGATATTAGTGTAGGTGCCAAACGCTACATAACCGGCAGTGTTTAAATTACCATGTTCTGTATAATAAGGGCCGGTACCAAAGTCGATATTATTAATGGTTTCGGGTATAATGAAATGCGAATCTGCATAACCCTGTCCATGTGCATGGCTAACCATATTCACTGGCATGCCATCTACAGATACCTCCACATCAGTACCATGGTCGCAATCAAACCCACGAAGAAAAATTTGTTCAGCCTTTCCTCCGCCGGCATGCTGTGCAATAAAAAGCCCTGGCACCAACCGCAATAATTCCTGGGTGTTCTTTACTGGTTTAAGGTCTAAGTCTATTTTGCTGAGTGTGCTGAATTTTGTAGCACTGTTGCTTTGTAGTACCACCACATCTTTCATGTTTAGTACATCCTGCTGCATGGCTATTTTTAATTCTTTTAGGCCATCCACATTTACACTGTTGAGTTTATAGCCAATATAAGACAGTAGCAGTTTTTCAATATTTTTTTTGCCAGTAAGGGTAAAATTGCCGTAATGGTCTGTAATTGTTTTGGCCCCCTTCTCACTGGCATCTGCTACAGACACAGCTTCCAGCGGTTGCCTGCTGGCGGCATCTATCACTTTTCCGGTAATTGTTTTTTGACAAAAACAAATCTGCCCTGAAATGATAAGGATAACCGTAATAGTTAACCTGGTAAAATTGATATACTGTTTCATGAACCAATAAAATATCTATAATAAGATTTCCGGTGAGTAAATGTACGCTTGTTATTAAAATACGGATTTGATAAAAAATAAATGAGTGTTGTTTATTGGGTTGATGAAAGATTAATCTGGCGCAGGATTCTTGCCTTCTTGCTAATTATCACTAAGCGTTGTTTTGGATTACATTTATTTTTGAAGAGTTATGCAATGCAAAGATCTATTAACAGGGAGACACGGGGCTGGAGCTTTGCATCAGAATGAAATCGCACCGTAGTACACAAACATGTCGAAGACACGGGCTCGGGAGGAGACATTGTTGCGAAGAGAGGGATTAAATCGACATTAGTGCCTTATCCATTTTCTTTATTTAATAAGTTCTTTAAGGGTAGTATAAAGGCTACCTAAGGACGAACTTTTATCTACAATTTTACCATTCAATATTAAAAGGTAAACATGTAAAATAATAAAACAACGCTTAGTTATTAGAAAAGAAGTATTATATTTAATTCAATATTCTGCAGAAAGATCGACCTCTCCGATTGTTACAGGAAAGTAATAATATTTCTTTTAACCCCAAAAACATCTGTTATGAAATTGATCTTTTCTATCTGCAAGATTTTTTCTTTTTGTTTTGTTGTTATGTACGCATTTTCTTCCTGTAAAACTACCCTGATTGTAAATGGCACTGAAGAAGTACCGAAAAAGGTAATTATAAAAATCACCGGATTCGATACAACTACCGGAAAACTTAAAATGGAAGATAAAGCCGGAAAACCGGCAGACACCATCCAAGCCTGGCCCGGTCAAAAAATTAAGTGGAAAATCAGAGGCTCTGGAATTAGGTCCATCGATTCTATCTTTGCAAAGAAAGTCAATAAGAATAAAATATTTCAGGAAGATCCTCACAAAAAATTTCTGTCTTCCACATGGCAAGGAACAATTCAAAACAAAGGAGCACTAAAAGAAAACGGTGTGATTCGTGACGGAGGTTATTACAATTATGATTATAATATTAAGTGGAAAGACAAAGATGGGACACAGCATACATACGATCCAAGAATCCAGGTAAAGTCATAGTGGTGCCTGTATCATTTCAAAAATATATTTTATGGATATTGACGGGCCTTACCTGTTTGGTTAGCTATTTCGGATATGGACAGGATCAAAAAGTGGCCGATAGCCTGGCACAGATCTACCAAAAAGATAGCCTGAACGGAACTAAGAAGTTGGAACTACTTACAGATTTATCATTCAACGAAGTAAAAAACCTCAACCTGTCTTTACAGTATGCCGAAGAACTTATTAGAGAAGCAGGAAGTACAGGCAACTATTTATACCTTCATAAAGGATATTTACAAAAAGGAAATAAAAAAAGACTTTTGGGCGATTTGTCTGAGGCGCTGGATGCCTACTTCAAAAGTGCAGAAGCCGCTGATAAAGCTAAATACATAGTTGGTGAAGCAAACGCCTATGGAACCATTGCTGACGTTTATGGCCTTTCGAAAAAACATGGCGATGCAATGGTTTATTACAAAAAAGGTATTGCCATCCTCCGGCTATCAGGAGATTCTATCCCTTTAGCTTCAATTATTTTAAATGCAGGGGAAGAATTCCGCACCAGCAAAATTTATGATTCTGCGCTGCTATATTTCAACGAAGCAAAAGCAATCTTTGAAAAGAAGAAATATTCCGCCGGAAGTGCATATACAATTGGAAATATGGGAATGGTGTATGCCAGTTTGGGTAACAATAGCCTTGCAGAAAAAAATATCAACATCGCAATACCGATGCTTGAAGAATTAGTAGATTATTACCCCATATGTGATTACCTGCTTTCAATGTGCGATATTTATCTTGAAAAACAAGATAAGACTACTGCTTTAAATTATGCATTGAGAAGCCTTCAATTAGCAGAAGACCATCATTTGAAAGAACAGATAAGAGATGCAAACCTTAAACTTACAGGTCTGTATGAAAGTAGCGGTAATTTTGAAAAAACATATAGCTGTTACAAAGGTTACATAAAATACCGGGACAGTATTAACAATCTAAGTGTTATCGAAAGAATTGCTGACCTGCGCAGAAATTTTGAAGTTTCCCAAAAGCAGGCAGAGGTAAACTTGCTTAACCAACAAAAAAAATTGCAGCGGGTTCTTCTAACTTTAGCACTAATTGTTTTGGGTGTAATTGTGGTGCTCGTAATCATACTGTTCAGAAACTACCGGCAAAAGCAAAAGGCCTACACGCTGCTAACTAAGGCAAAAGCCGTTACTGAACAACAACGTGACCAGACGAACAAAGCTCTTGAAAAATTGAAACGGGCACAGGCGCATCTCATTCAGTCAGAGAAGCTGGCATCGCTGGGTCAACTGACAGCCGGAATTGCCCACGAAATACAAAACCCGTTAAACTTTGTGAACAATTTCTCCGAAGTAAATACAGAACTCATTGCAGAATTGCAGGAAGCCAATAAGAATGGAAATACCGATGAAGTACACGCAATATCAGAGGATATTTTTAGCAATGAAGCGAAGATCAGTCACCATGGCAAGAGAGCAGATGCCATTGTAAAGGGCATGCTGCAACACAGCAGGCCCGGTGACCCTGGAAAAAAACTTACGGATATCAATGCGTTGACAAGTGAATACTTCCGCCTGGCTTACCACGGGCAACGAGCAAAAGACAAATCATTTAACGCCGCAATGCATACCAATTTTGATCCAGAAGCTGGTGAAATAAATATCGTTCCGCAAGAGATCGGACGTGTAATCCTAAACCTCGTGAACAATGCCTTTTACGCCGTAGCTACTAAAAGTAAAGAAACGCAGAATGATTTTAACCCAGCCGTTACCGTTAGTACAAAAAAGGCAAATGACCAGGTGTTCATTTTAGTGAAAGATAATGGCACCGGTATCTCAAGCCAGGTTAAAGAAAAAATTTTCCAGCCTTTTTTTACAACAAAGGGCCCGGGAATCGGCACGGGGCTTGGTTTGTCGCTAAGCTACGATATTGTAAAGGTGCACGGTGGTGAAATAAAAGTAGAAAGCGAGGAGGGCGTGGGCAGTGAGTTTGTAGTTATACTTCCTGCTGATAAAAGTGAAGCTTGAGATTTTCTTATTCGTTTTTAAAACAGGTGGCCTTTAAATTTAGAAGTCCGAGTGGAGGCTTTCATATCGTTGATAACTATTTTGGCTGTAAACTCAATCTGGCGCAGGCTCATGCGCTGTTACAACTATTCCTTAGCGTGTTTTCGATTGCACTTATTTATTGAATATTATGGCACTGCAAAGATCAGCAACAGGGACACAAAGATTTGCCCTGCGCCAGAATGAACTGCACAAAAACCAGCTCTGGCTCCTATGCGCCAAGGTTAACTCTTTTTGTATGCTTGTACAAAAAGGAGAATGAAGTTTGTAAATAATTATAAGTAATATGTAAAATCATGTAACCTTAATAATTTTAATATTATCAACTTTACATTTCCTTTAACATTTGCTACACAGCCATTATTATTAATTATTTAAAAATAAAAAAATGAAAACAAAATTTACCTCCATCAAAGTATGGAAAATGATTGTTGCTACAACTGCAATGTTTATTTTTTCTGTTATTTTAACGTCATCGAGCCATAGAGAGGCACCTTTAATTGCATACGACCCTCAGGCAGATAATACAGATGTATATGCCTTCAGGAGCCCTGTCGACCCGAACAAGATAATAATAATTGCCAACTATATTCCTGGCCAGTTACCGGAAGATGGGCCTGTGTACCACAATTTTGGAGAAAATATTCGTTATGAAGTGCACATAAAAAATAATGCACTTACTGCCGGAGACGATATTACTTACCGTTTTACGTTTAAAAAAGTTGATGAAGATCCAACCACTTTTTTTCACATCAGGCTGGCAAAAGAAAATCAAAAAACTACTTACACTCTCGAAAAATTTGCGAACGGAAATTGGAGTACTGTTATAACACACGGGGTAGTACCTCCTCCCAACATTGGGCCCCGTTCCATTCAGTCTCCGGTAGGTTTAGGGGCACCCAGTTATGAATCCCTTATGGAAAAAGCAATCAACACTGCCACATCCGGAGAAAAAGTTTTTGCAGGGCCTGTTGATGACCCTTTTTTTGCTGACCTGGGTGGAATATTTGATTTAGGAGATGCACCCCGTACCGATTGCACACACCCCCAGGATCATTTAAAGTGCAAAAATGTTTCTACTATTGCCCTGGAGATACCTATAGAAATGCTTCAGAAAGATCACAAAAGAGTGTATCAATGCACCAATATACTGGATCCAAACTTTGTTATTGGTGTATGGGCAAGCGCAAGCCGTAGAAAAATAAAAGTGATTAATGTTAAGAATGCAAAGGATGGTTTTTTTGGAGAATGGGTACAGGTATCAAAATTAGGAATGCCATTAACAAATGAAGCAATAGATCCTTTTGCTGTAAAAGACCTGTATAATACACTTTCACCTTATCAATCTGCTGCTGAGCAATTAAAATTGTTTGGCAATTATTTTTATAATCCCGAACTGGCTTTATACATGGATGATGCACAGTTTGGTAAAGTAGTGCCTGCACTAAAAGCTTTACGCATTCAAAAAAATTCTTTAGGTTTATTTGGTTTTGGCAACGGTCAAAATGGACTGTATGGCCTTACTCCGGCACAATCTGCAGGTACTGCATTTGCCGGTCCTTATAGAGATTTATTGCTACCCGGTCCCGGCAAACCACGTTCTGTAGATATTTGGCCAATATTCAATACAGGAGTTCCAAATCAACGGCCTTTTCAACTTGCCACCGGCAAAAATGGTGATCCCCTGGCAGAAGGTAAACCTTTTATTAATAATTTTCTTCCGGTAGTTGGGGATATGCTCCGTCTTAATATGGCAGTGCCGCCAACACCAAGAGACAGTAAAGATTTTAGTCCGTTAGGCCTTGTACAAGCGGCTGTTTTAGGGTTAACAGATCCACGTTTTAACCAGGATAAAAGTATTCAGAATATCCCCAACATGGATGGGTTTCCTAATGGCAGAAGATTAGAAGACGATGCTATCCGCATTGAGTTGCAAACTGTTAGCGGTGTTGTGCTTGCTGCACTTGGATTACCTTACGATGACTATGTAGCTGGCGGAAGCCTTGCTACGCCTCAATTACTGGGTGTATTACAATATCATACCGGTATTGATAAAAATGATACTACATTAAAAACTACATTTCCTTTTGTGCAAACACCCTGGAGCGGCAAACACAATTGCGATTGTGATTATAGCACTCAAACTAACGAAAAAAACTATGTAAATACTTTCACTGAAAATAGATCTTTAGGATTTAGCAGCCCTGAATTAATTGCAAGCACCTCACCTAACCCCATAATTACTAAAAATACCATTACCTACAAAATGGACGCTGCCGCAAAAGTGCAGATTGTGCTCTACAATTCTTTAGGACAGCAAGTAAAAGTTTTGGCAGAACAAACCCAGACTTCAGGCCTGCATACCCTTGATTGGAACGCAGAAAATATTGTTAAAGGCAACTATTTTATACAGTTATTTAAAAATGGAAGTTTAAAACAATCCATGAGTGTTATAAAACAATAATTTTTCACAGGCTTGCTGCATATTTGCGGCAAGCCACTTATTAATGATAAATAAGGCTATGAATAAAAACATTTTTTATTATATTCTTGTCGGATTGTTTATAGTGGGAGTGGGTTTTATTATATTAAAGGTGGACAGGGAAAAAGATAAAAATCCTACTTACCGTTTACAGGATAGAAAAGGACCGTTAGCATTTGTTGCTGAATGGGACAGTACAAAGATTTCAGCTCAAAAATTATATAGTTTAATTGACTATAATCCAAAAGACAAAAAGTCTGCTTTAGCGCTTGCAACCATTTTTATAAAAGAAGCAAGGATAACGGGTAATTATTCTTATTATGATATGGCTGCAATGCAGCAGGTAGACAGGGTGTTGGCAATTGATCCAAATAATTTTCAGGCACTGTCTTACAAAGCATTAATATATTTAAGCCAGCATCATTTTGCCGATGGTTTAGCTACGGCGACTGGAGCTGTAAAACTTGCCCCCTACAATTCATTTATTTATGGTATACTGGTAGATGCAAATATAGAGATGGGCAATTATAGTGATGCAATAAGTAATGCTGAAAAAATGGTGTCCCTCCGGCCTGACCTGCGCTCTTATACCCGTGTATCTTATTTAAGGGAAATACATGGGGATTACCCTGGTGCGATAGCTGTAATGAAACTGGCCCTACAGGCTGGCATAGATGGCGATGAGGGAACAGAGTGGACAAGAGTGCAATTAGGGCATTTGTATGAAAATACCGGGTCGCTGGATACGGCCGAGTTTGAATACCAGCAAGCCCTTGAATATCGTAAAGGTTTTGCACCTGCAATTTCTGGCCTGGCACATATAGCATTTGTAAAAAAAAATTATGCTAAAGCTGCAACATTATATCAGGAGGCAGATACATTAGTAATGGACTACACCAATAAAGAAAATTTAGCAGCAATATACCGGCTTACTACTCAGGATAAAAAAGCGGATTCCCTTATTGTCTTAGGGCTTGAAAATATGAGTAAAGATGCTTCTTCTGCGAACATGCAAAATATGGGGCACTATGCTGACAAGGAATTGGCGTATGCCTATCTTACTGCCGGTAAAAATGAAAAGGGACTTGAACATGCACTTGCTGAGTACAACCGCCGCCCAAACAATATAGAAGCTAATGAAACCCTCGCCTGGGCCTATTATAAAAATAATGATTTTAATAAAGCGTCCGGCTATATGGATGTTGCTCTAAAAACAAATTGTAAAAACCCAGTTCTTTTGTGCTATGGCGGGCTTATCTATGCAAAAGCAGGAAATAAAGCCAAGGCCAGGCTTTTACTAACAGAAGCTTTGCAAAAAGATCCGGGGATTGATATGGAACTTAAGAATGAAAGCAAAGACATGTTCCGATTGCTTATGCTTAATAAATAAATGAAATCGCCGAATGGTTTTACTAAGCACTAAAAATACAAGCAGCATTTAAACAAAACAAAAACTCACAATATTGCTTCCGTGGCTGGTATTTCTCCCCTCACTGAAAACCTTTTATTCAATTTGGCGCAAGGCTCCTACCCTCTTACTAAGCATTGTTTTCCGATTACTCTTATTTATTGAAGAGTTATGCAATGCAAGATTAGTAACAAGCAGGCAAAGGCAGGAGCCCTGAGATTTATTGCGTTCTAACACTATTGATGATGCTATATGTGGCGTTTATATTTCCTCTTAGCCCTTTATTTTGTTTGTCAAATTATATTGGATAAAATATGCAATAAATCATCCCTAAATTAAATGCTGAATGGCAAATTGCTGCTCCTAAAATAGAACCTGAATATTTTCTGCATACAAAAAACAGTATGCTCACTAAAAACATACTTGCAACCCATATTAAAGTTGGTGTAGTAAAGAAGTTCCACTTATTATTGATAAATACCAAACCGAAATGTGAAATATGGGTAAACGCAAATGCAGCACTGTCAACGATGGATGCTTTTTTCTCTCCAATTGATTTTTCAAAACTTGAATGTACAATTCCCCTAAAGAACAATTCTTCTCCAATTGGACTAAAAGTCATTCCTGTAAATGTCATAATTATAAATAAAATGGTTT
Source organism: Ferruginibacter sp. (assembly GCA_025359625.1). Classification (GTDB taxonomy): domain Bacteria; phylum Bacteroidota; class Bacteroidia; order Chitinophagales; family Chitinophagaceae; genus Ferruginibacter. The sequence continues at coordinate 10,148 of JANYFT010000093.1, read as the reverse complement.
TGTCGCCAGGCTTTATACCTTTTGGTATATTGTAAGACTTTCCAATATAATTATACCAATTGTGGTAAGAGTTTCCGTATAAACCTTTTCCTAAAAAGTAAAGAAGCAGGCTTGCCACCAGCCCTAAAGCGAAAGCAATTAAAAGCCAGCTATATTTTTGAGGCTTGGTTATCCCTATTTTTTTCTGTCCCTGTTTGCTTAAAAATATAAACGGTGCAATGGCTGAAATAATCATTATTAAACCTATAGAACCATAATTGCCCGTAGCATTTGCATTGAGTACCAAAATAAATCTTGGTATACAAATTATTAGAACTAAAAACAATCCGAACTTCCAATTAAAAACAAAAAATTTACTCCAAAAAGGCCTTAATTCATTATCCATATTATTGTCAAGCTTTATTTTCTATGCAATTTGAAATCTATAAATTTTTTATCAACTTGCTACCCCTGGCAAAGAGTTAATTGTACTTACATTCCACTGGTAAAAACAATGTTTTGTGAAAATACTATTTGCCCGAATTGTGCGTCAATGCTTTGCTAGGGCCGTTTTTATTTTGCTAAGTTAGCCTAAAAAAATATTTGCCAAAATGAAAACCTTAAATGTATATACCTATAAATGTAGTTCGGTCTAAGATAATTACTCTTTTATAAAATATAACTTGAGCTGTAATAAATACAAACCTAATTTCTGAGGCGAAAGTCTTAATCTGGCGCAGGGCTCCTGCCCTGGTGCCAACTGTTTAAAAGAGTAGTTTTCGATTATACTTATTTATTGAAGAGTATGCAATGCAAAGATTTGGAACAGGGAGATATAAGGCTGAAGCTCTTCGCCAGAATGCTCTACATGCCACCCAAAGAATACATGTAGCACTTCGGTTGAAACAGTTTAAAATACTGCAACAAAATTTTATTTTAAAAATCAACAAAAAGTTAAATCCAAAATTTCTCTATTGGCGTAAATAGCTATGAGCTCAGCAAACCAAATATCTTATTAAAAAAATAGCCCGTCCTTTTTTATTACCCCCATTTTTAATTACCACTGCTTTCTTGTTGAAATGCAGAAACTGACCTTTTAATACCAACGCTATAGTCTGCACCCCATGCCAAACTTATTAAGTGTATTGTTTTCTATTTAAACGAATGAAATTATTATTCAAACAAAAAACTATTCATTATGAAAAGAAAGATTTCGGCTGCCATCCTGTTAATGGTGATGCTTGTAAATACTACAGCACCGGCATTTGCATCATCACACCGGGAAGCGCCATTAATTGCCAACGATCCATTGGCCGACAACACAGACGTGTATGCCTTTCGCAGCCCTGATGATCCAAACAAAATAACGATCATTGCTAACTATGTACCCGGCCAACTACCACAGGGTGGCCCCAACTATTACCAGTTTGGCGAAAACATCCGGTACGAAATACACATTGATAATAACATTGCCACCAAAGGCGATGATATTATTTATCGTTTCACTTTTAAAAAAACCAATGAAGATCCTTCTACTTTTTTCAACATCAGGCTGGGCAAACAAAACCTGAAAACCACCTACGATATGGAAAGAAGTATTAATGGTGGCAGAAGTTTTCAAAAAGTTGTAGACGGCGGAATAGTGCCGCCACCCAATATTGGCCCACGTTCTATAAGTTCGCCAGTTGGTTTAAATGCGCCTGATTACAATACGTTAATCAATAAAGCCATTACAACATCGAGAACAGGTGAAAAGGTTTTTTGCGGCCCGGCAGATGATCCATTTTTTGTAGACCTTGGAGGTATTTTTGATTTAGGAGATGCTCCCCGTGCCTCTGGCCAGTCAACTGATGGATTGAAATGTTTAAATGTTTCAACGATAGCTTTGCAGGTTGACATCAGCACTTTGCAAAAAGATAGAAAGCCTGTAAGCCAGTGTACCAGCATACTTGACCCCAATTATGTAATTGGTGTTTGGGCAAGTGCCAGCCGCCAAAAAATAACTATTCTTAAAGAAGATGGTAAAGGTACTTCAGGTTTTGGCCCATGGGTGCAGGTATCAAGGCTCGGTATGCCATTAACCAATGAAGCGGTAATTCCAATTGGTTACAAAGATTACTGGAACTCATTAACCCCTTATGAAGATCTGTCAAAACTAAGCACATTCGGAAAGTTTTTTTACAATCCTGAATTGGCTTTGTACATGGATGATACCTATTTTGGAGGTGCAATACCAGCATTAAAACCACTCCGTATTCAAAGAAATTCATTGGGTGCTTATGGCTTTGGCAATAACCAAAATGGTTTGTACGGTTTAAAAGGAAATGCAGCATTGAATGGTACAGCCCTTTCTGAATCAGCATTTGGAGGTTTGTTATTACCGGCAGCCAATTCACCACGTTCGGTCGATTTGTGGCCTATATTCCATACAGGTGTTCCTAACCTGGCACCCTATCAACTGGCTACCGGCAAAGGTGGAAACCCACTAGCAGTTGGTAAACCTTTCATCAATAACTTTTTGCCCAATGGTGGTGATATGTTGCGCCTGAATATGGCAGTACCTCCAACGCAAAGAAACAGCAGTCAGTTTAGTTCTTTAGGTTTGGTACAGGCTGCAGTGCTTGGTTTAACAGACCCTGCCTACTCCAGTACAGCCATTCAAAACATTCCTAACATGGATGGTTTCCCTAACGGAAGAAGGCTGGAAGACGATGTGACGAGGATTGAATTACAAGCCGTAGGTGGTGTAGTGCTTGCTGCTATTGGTTTATGGTATGATGATTATATTCCCGGTTCAAGTCCCGTTACGCCGAACCTGGTAAATGTGTTGACTTACAGCACTGGTATAGAAGCTAATGATGTTCCATTCAAATCTTCTTTCCCTTATGTGCAGGCGCCTTTTGCAGGCACTTATGTTTGTCCGTGTAATACGGCAAACAATGGAAGGTCTAACAACACTATCAGAAGCACCGTAAATACCGGTGGTCTGTCATTGGCAACTCCCGAAATATTTGCAAAAGTTTCCCCTAATCCAGTTGTTGACAATGGTACTATAACCTATCATTTGGATAATGCTGCTGCCATTAATATTTCATTGATGACTGCGGACGGACAAACTATAAAAACCCTGGTAAACAAAAATGTAAAGGCGGGAACTTATACAGAAAAATGGAACGGAGGCCAGTTGACAAAAGGTGTTTACTTCATTAAAATTACTAAAGATGGCGAAGTAAAGCAAACCCTTAAAGTGGTAAAAGGTTAACCTCTTTAACAAAAAAAGGTTGCTTTAAAAGTGTGAACCTCCAATGGCTGAAATATATGCCTGGATTGGTTTTAATTGAATTGATGTTGTATATATGTTGAGCTCATCATTAAAACAATTACCACTTTTAAAGCAGCCTTTTTATTACTTTAATAACGTGTAAAAGTTCTCGGTTAATGAGTACACTTCGTATTGTTGTTGCACAAAGTTTTATCAGTACAAGGGAGTGACACAACGATGCTAAATTGAAAAACAAATGCATGTAACAAAATTCTTTTAATACCACAAATCGTTTTCAATAAAACAATTCAACAATAAAACAATACAAACAACACATTTCCCCTGACAACAAAAAACAAATACAATGAAAAAGAATATACTATACATAGCACTACTTATCTTATTTGTAACCACTGCCGGTTTTATAGTAATAAAGTACCGGCACAATGAACGCACCAAAGCAGCAATGGTTTATACCCTGCTTCCCCGAAAAGGCTTGCTGGCAAAAACTGATGAATGGATCAAGACACAAAAAAGCGCCGGCATTCTGCAAAATAAAATAGCAGCTAACCCGGCAGACAGCAAATCAATTATAGCACTTGCCAATTATTTTATATTAGAGGCAAGGGCAACCGGCAATTATCCTTACTACGATATGGCAGCCATAAAATTGATAGATGATGCATTGAAAATTGATGCCAATAATTTTGAAGCCCTCACATTAAAGTCATTGATATACCTTAGCCAGCATCATTTTGCAGATGGCCTGGCAACAGCACAAAAAGCCCGGGATATTATTCCTTTCAATGCCTTTGTGCATGGCATATTGGTAGATGGAAATGTGGAAATGGGCAATTATGATTCAGCGGTTGCCTGTGCCCAAACAATGATGGACATCAGGCCAGACCTGCGTTCTTACGCAAGGGCATCTTACTTAAGAGAAATATTCGGTGATTACCCTGGTGCTATTGAAGCAATGAAATTAGCCGTTGGTGCTGGCGCTCCCGGTGATGAAGCTACGGAATGGTCGAGGATACAATTAGGGCATTTATATGAAAATACCGGCGACCTTAAAAGTGCTGAAATGAATTACCAGATTGCGCTTAAAGAAAGGCCGGGATATATGTATGCTCTTGCCGGCATGGCTCACCTGGCACTGGCAACAAAAGACTATAACAAAGCAATAGATTATTACCAGCAGGCAGCTAAAGATGCCAATATTGGATCATTTAAAGAAGAGCAGGCAATTGTATATTTTTTATCTGGTAAGAAAGATACCGCAGCAACACTTACAAAAAATGTGATTGATGAGTTAAACAAAAATGCACAGGCAGCCAATGCAGATGCAAGCATTGGCCATTATGCCGATAAGGAACTGGCGTATGCTTACCTTTCTGTAAACAACTATGATAAAGCATTGGAACATGCGCTGCTTGAATACAACCGCCGTCCCTTAAATATTGAAGTAAATGAAACTGTTGCCTGGATGTATTATCAAAAAGGAGAAATCGCTAAAGCATTACCTTACCTTGATGCTGCATTAAAAACCAATAGCAAAAACCCAACACTGTTATGCAGGGCTGGATTGATATATGCAAGATCAGGCGATGCCACCAAAGCAAAAAAATATCTGCAGGATGGTTTGCAAAATAATCCTAATATTGATGAAAGCCTTAAAGGGTTTGCATTGCAGGCCTTGAAGATTTAAGAATCATTGAAGGATTGCTTTATTGATAAATCATGCGGTATGCAAAATTTAGTTTCCGTTAATTTTAAAAAAATATTGTTCTTGCTGATGGCACTATTGTCAGCTCCAATGCTTTTTGCCCACAGCATTAACTATGCTTTGGAAAATGCCCCTGCTAAGGATGTAGTTTGGTTCTATACAAAACTTGGGTTTACCCATATCATTCCAAATGGGTTAGATCATATTTTGTTTGTGGTTGGTTTATGTTTATTAAGCACTAATATTAAAACAATGTTGTGGCAGGCAACCGCATTCACCGTGGCACATTCTATAACACTTGCCCTCAGCATGAAGAATATTTTTGTAGCACCAACCCCCATTGTAGAACCCATCATTGCTTTATCCATTGTATTTGTGGCGATAGAAAATATACTTATCTCCCAATTAAAGCCCTGGCGGATATTGGTGGTTTTTTTGTTTGGCCTTATCCATGGGATGGGCTTTGCCAGTGCATTGAACGAAATAGGTTTGCCCAATGGAAAGTTCTTTACTTCTATCCTTTCTTTCAACCTGGGTGTAGAGTTGGGGCAAATGACGGTTATAATTGCTATTTTTTCTTTACTGATCATTCCTTTTAAAAATAAACCCTGGTATAGAACAAGGATCGTTTATGGACTCTCTTCCTGCATTGCATTGGTGGCAGCTTACTGGGTGGTGGAAAGGGTTTTTATGACTGCATAAGTTTTTTTAAAAGGCCACTTGAAATCATCAGTAAATGATCAAATAATAATGCTTAAAAAATTGCCCTGATGCTTGCCCGGCCAATATGCACAACCCTTGCTGTTCCTGGCTTTCGGCCATCATATTGAATACTCATTTCTATATTTCCTGCCAGTCTTTTAGTGTACTCCAGGTTCCATAAATAATTCTTGCCGGGCAATAAACCTTCCAGCATAATATAACCTACGGTGGAATTGGGAGAAGCGCCGCTGCCTGCGGCAGAGAAGAGAATGGAATTATAAGAAAACCGGCCATTAATGGTGCTGGTAGAAAGTACATTATATTTTACTTCTGTTGAAATAGCATTGTTGGTAAGCTTCTCTAAAAAACCGGTTGTATTTTTTTTATCACTGATGCTGTACGAAGCTGTTACCCTTAAGTTGGTTCCATGAATATAACTGATGGAAGGCTCTGCAATTTTTTGCTGTATGCTGTAATTCCTGTTATCAAACTTGGAGGTATTTAATTCGTTGATAACAGAGCGTAAAGAAATGCTGGTGGTAATTTTCCTGTTGAAATTAAAGCGGGCTTTGTAAGTAATATTTCTGAGCTTCCTGCTCTCAACGCCATAGGTTAATAATGACTTCCCCCCGCTAAAGCTATGGGTTAGGTCCATGCCCCATTTGCTGCTGGTACGGTTAAAGAAAAATGAGTTTGATAAAAATGAATTCAGCGTCAGCAAGGTTGTATCAACCAGTTTTTTTGTGAAAGGATTAAACTGAAATTTGCCGGTTGAGATATCTTTTTTATTTATTTGCAAAGACGAGGAAGTACTTAACCTGGTTAATAATTTTTTAAAGCCCTTTGCAGTGGATGCATTAATTACGGCACGGGGACTGATATCAAAGCTGTAATTAAAGGTAACATAATTGGCTTTAACATATTGGTTGGTAGGCGTGTTTACCCTGATGTATTTTCTTTGATCCTGGAACAAAGCAATTTCAAATTCATTCAGTTCTGCAATGCCATTGTTATTATAATCATTCCAGGTATATTCTCCCTGGCCTGCCGGCACTTCCACAAAAGTAAATTCCCTTTTCTGCTCCTGCCCTGCCCCTACTTCATATAAAATGTTTCCCGTTAGCAAACCCTTCCATTCATTTACATAATATTCGGCCCTGCCTAAAAGGCTTTCATCTGCTTTTTGGGTAGTTAGTAAAGCGTTTACTATTTGCAGTTTGCGATAGGTAAGGTTAAATTTAAACTGGTGATGTTCATTTTTAAGCAATGAAGTAAAAGCGCTGTAATTGTAACTCTTATTGGCAACAGCTAATTTTTTAGCTACAGGATACAGGTCATTACGGGTGAAATAAGTTACCCCCCATTTGTTCAGTTTTGCATCATCCGATTTAATGTACAACTGCCATATATTAAAGGCAAAACTTAAGGAAGATAAAGTATCGTATAATTTGTTGTTGATGGTATTGTGTTCACCTGAATAGTTGGCTCCCAACTGCAGGTTATTATATTTTTTTAACAGTTTACTTATGTCTATTGATGGGCGTAGGTAGGTATACTTTTGTACTGGCGTACTGCTGTTGGTAATGCTAAACTGGTCAGCTATCTTCCACCCTTTAATGATGGAATAATGAGTTAATATATGCCTGAACCCATTAAAGTTGTCGCTGCGGTTGTAATTAATAATTTCATATTTTAACTGGTTGGCATTACTGTCGCTTAACTGAAAGGCGGCGTTGGTAAGCCTTTCATCGGCAGGTGGTGCATTATAAGGTAAGCTCCAGTCCCTGTTAAACTCCACATTGCGTAAACGTTCCAGCGGTGTAAAACGGCTTTGCACATATTCATAGCCAAGATTGGTTTGCAGTAGTAATGCCTTTTTAAAAAGATGTATTTTTTTTCCGTCTTTTATCAATTGAATTTTTGTTGCCACGGCATTATCATTGCTTTTATCTTTTCTTGAAAAAAGATTGACATCATATTTACTTACTGCAAATTCTGTTTTTATCCTGGTGGTGTTATTAATAAAATACTCCGCTCCCACAGTTACCAATTGACGTTTTTTGGGTGTAACCAATAAAATTACCGGTTGCCAGTCTCCCTGTTTTACATTGTTAGCATTAGGTGCCACCCATTTAAAAACCTTGCCGTTTGTAGCGGTGTACAATTGTATATAATTGCCCTTGCCTGCACCCAGGTAGGTAAAGGCAAGATTGTACAATACATTGCTGTTGGTTGTATCGTATATAAAAATAGAATCGTGTTGAGTAGCATTAAATGCAGAATCCATTTTTCGGTATAAAATTTTACCGGAAGCAAATGTATCTCTTACTGCGCCTGTATAAAATGCGGTATCAATCCCATCGCCCACATCGGCCAGAAATTGTTTTTGATTAACATCCAGTGTTTGATTGATGGCCGAATTTTTAGCATCCTGGTTAGAAAATGCGCCTACACTTACTATCAGCTTCTTATTGATATTCACTTCATCATTTATATAAATGTTGGAGTTTAAAAAATTCCGGTCAGCATATTCAAATTCTGCCTGTATCCTTTTATCTTTAGTGATCATTCGCTTAGGCGTAAACGTAAGTTCGGCGGTGTTGTAATTAATCACATAATCCTGGTCTTCGCCCCTCACCAATAATTCTCCATCCATAAAAATCCTTTCAGTTCCTGCCAGGATAGTAAAATACAATTCGTTGTTGGCACCCTGCAGGCGGTAAGGCCCCTGGTTTCCTTCCAATGGAATTAAAATATTGCGGTTGAATTTTCCTTTAGCAACGGAGCCACTCAGCAGTAAGGAATTATTGATGTTTTTACCAATTTTATTGTCTGTCAAAAAAGACATTCCTTGCAAACGTTTGTAAAAATTGAGGAAATAATTTTTGCTCTGCCGAATATCAATATCGCCAAAATTTATTTGCCAGTTGCGCTTTTTTACCTGCAAAAATATTTTGTCAAAATCCCTCAGATCCTGGGTATTGCCATCCGGTTGTATAGGAATATTATTGTCGGTTACTGCTGCGGTCAACTCTAAGCTGTCACCAATAAAACCGTTGATCTGTAAATTTAAACTGGAGTTAAGTACTGCATCCTGGCTGTTGCCAAAAGAAATGCCCCTGCCGAAACTACCGTTGTAATTGATGTTGCCAAAATCAAAAAGGGTGGTATTTTGTTTGCTGAAATTTTTAAAAATATAAGGCCGTTCGCTGATGAAATTATTACGGATGCTGTCAAAATTAAAATGCTGTGCCACTGCATTTAGTTTAGATGAAAACACCCTGTAACTTATTTCAACACTATCAGAAGCTGGTTTTTGTATCCAGGTTAAACGGGCATTCACTTCATCGATGATGTATTGCGAGGGGAATACATCTTTAATTTTAATGGAATGAGGAACGATACTTAATGTATCAAGCATTGATTCCAATTTAGCGACACTTATTTTTTTAGTCCTGAAATTAGAGACCGGGGACAGATTTTTTTGTGCCTGGGATAATTGCACAGTCAGCAGGAAGATCAGCAGCAAATATATCCTTCTCAATTTCAAATCAGGCTTTTATAATCAATGCTTAAAGTTAGTATTTATTGTGCAACAGCCTTTTTAAAGCAACTTTAGATGGAAATAAAAAGCCTTCCTCTACAGGAAGGCTTATAAATTTTGCAGAACGAAAAGAATTATTCTTCTGTGCTTAATCCGGCAGTAAGGAACTCCCTGTTCAGCCTGGCAATATTGCTAACAGAAATTCCCTTAGGGCATTCCACTTCGCAGGCGTAAGTGTTGGTACAATTACCAAAACTTTCTTTATCCATTTGAGCCACCATGCTTAATACCCTGGATTCTCTTTCCGGCTGGCCTTGTGGTAATTGAGCCAATTGAGCAACTTTCGCACTTACAAATAACATGGCACTACCATTTTTACAGGTTGCTACGCAGGCACCGCAACCGATACAGGCTGCCGCCATAAATGCATTGTCGGCATCTTTTTTATCAATAGGTAATGAGTTGGCATCTACGGCATTACCAGTATTAACTGAAATATAACCTCCGGCTTGTATGATACGGTCAAACGCACTACGGTCAACTATCAAATCTTTTATTACCGGAAAAGCCTTGCTGCGCCATGGTTCTACCACAATGGTGTCACCATCTTTAAAAGCCCTCATGTGCAACTGGCAGGTGGTGTTTTGTTCCCACGGGCCATGTGCTTTACCATTGATGTGCATACTGCATGACCCACAAATGCCTTCCCTGCAATCATGATCAAATGCAATGGGATCTTTATCTTCCTTGATCAGTTGTTCGTTTAGCACATCAAACATTTCCAGAAAAGACATTTCAGAAGAAATATCTTTAACCGAATAGGTATCAAAGTTTCCCGATGTTTTACTGTTTTTTTGACGCCAAACTTTTAACGTCAGATTCATGTTGTAGTGATCCATTATCAGATTTTATATTGTCTCAATATGATTAAAAGC
>JANYFT010000308.1 GCA_025359625.1 Ferruginibacter sp. | reverse complement strand
ATTAAGGCATATAATAAAAAAATGGAGTAAGAATATCGGGGTATAAAAGGCCGTTATTTTCTATCAACTATATATTGTTATGCTGGGTATATAAAAAGTGCAAAGGGGTAAATTACTAACTTTACAATATGAGTGAGCAGGCAAAGGCTAAAACAATTTTTAATTTTTCTTTACTCCGCCGGGTATTTCAATTTGCCTCACCCTACAAAAATAAATTTTACTGGTCTATTTTTTTGGCTATTTTTTTGGCAGTTATTTCTCCTGTAAGGCCATGGCTGATTCAACTTACGCTTAACAAGGGATTACAACCTGGAGCACAGTTCTGGTTTTTAAAAGGCGCCGGCCCTCTCATTATTGGCATTACCATAATTCAACTGGTGCTGCTTTTATTTGAAACAGTCTGTCGTTTTATTTTTACTTTTTTTACGGCTTCGCTGGGGCAAAGTGTGGTGAAGGATATGCGGGTAACTACTTATAAAAAAGTAATCAGCCTTAACATGTCTCAATTTGATAAAACGCCCATTGGAACACTTACTACAAGAACCATCAATGATATTGAATCTATCAATGATATTTTTAGTGATGGGTTGATACCAATTATTGCAGACCTGCTTTCCATCATTGCAGTATTGGCCTATATGTGTTATATCAACTGGCAATTAACGCTTATTTGCCTGGCACCATTCCCGGCATTAATTATTGCAACTTATTATTTTAAGGAGAGTGTAAACAAATCTTTTATCAAGGTACGTAATGCAGTTGCGCAATTGAATGCGTTTGTGCAGGAACACATTACGGGCATGGTCATTGTACAGGCTTTTGCGGCAGAAAAAAGAGAGTTCAGCAAATTTAACCACATCAACGAGCAGCACCGCAATGCAAACATAAAATCCATTTTTGCCTACTCTGTTTTTTTTCCGGTGGTAGAGTTGGTATCTGCCTTATCAGTTGGTTTATTGGTATGGTGGGCGGCTAAAGAATCTTTATTGTTAAACGATTTGGATAAGTCAGAAATGGTAGGTGTTATAACCTCTTTTATTTTATGTTTAAATTTATTGTTTCGTCCCTTAAGGGTTATTGCAGATAAGTTCAATGTGCTGCAAATGGGTATGATTGCGGGTGAACGGGTTTTTAAAGTATTGGACAATACCGATGTTTCCCAACAGGCTTCAAGGGAAAATAATAATGAACAAAAAGAGATTAGAGGAAGAATTGAGTTTGATAAAGTTTGGTTTGCGTACAATGAGGATAATTATGTTCTTAAAAATATTTCATTCAATATCAATGCCGGTGAAACCTTTGCCATAGTTGGTAATACCGGTAGCGGCAAAACGTCCATTATAAGCCTGGTAAACCGTTTATACCATATTCAAAAAGGCGCCATAAAAGTAGATGATGTTAACATCGAATCGTACGATCTTTTTTATCTGCGCAGCAAAATTGCGGTTGTTTTGCAGGATGTATTTTTATTCAGCAGTTCGATATACGACAATGTTACTTTGCGAAATAACGATATAAAAAAAGAACAGGTAATTGAAGCTGCCAAACTGATTGGCATACACGATTTTATTTTGCAACTACCTGGTGGATACGATTATAATGTAATGGAACGTGGGGCCACACTGTCATTAGGCCAGCGCCAGTTATTATCTTTCGTAAGGGCTTTATTGTACGATCCTGCAATACTTATTTTGGATGAAGCCACTTCTTCCGTTGATACTGAAAGCGAGCAGTTAATTCAGCATGCGATTGATAAATTAATTACCGGGCGAACTTCAATCATTATTGCACACCGTTTATCTACCATCCGCAAAGCAAATAAAATTATGGTATTGGATAAAGGAGAAATAATGGAAATAGGCTCTCATGAAGAATTAATGGCGAAGAAGGGACATTATTATCAATTGCATAAAATGCAATTTGAAAAGCAGCAAACTACCGGATCGCCTGTTTGATTTTACCCGACTATTTTAGTAAATTGCAGTATGGATCTTGTAAAAAAAAATAAAATACCGTTGGAAGATAATATTTTAAATGAACCCATCGCTGACTACGAAAAGGCAGAGAAGGATTTGTTAAAAAATGCTTTAAACCGTTCCTATACCGAAAGATTTTTAATGACAACACGGTTATATAAAATCCAACTTACACTTCGCAGGGCAAAAATTACCCATAAGCCTTATAATCTTAATAAATAGTTTTCTCTCATGGATATTTTCGATGAAGAAATACTAAAATTTTGGAAATCTCTTCAGGACAATACTGTCCGGTACATTATGGTAGGAGGGTTTGCCACCAATATACACGGGTATCAGCGATATACCGGCGATATGGATATTTGGATTGAAGATTCACTTGCTAACAGAGCTAATTTAAGAGCCGCATTTAAAGACGCTGGCATGGGTGATTATTTTATGATGGAAAGAATGCAATTTGTGGCAGGTTGGACAGATTTTACATTAAACAATGGCTTAAAATTAGATATCATGGTTGATATGAAGGGTTTGGAAGGATACACTTTTGATGAATGTTTTCAAGTGGCAACCATTGCCGATATTGAAAATATTAAAATTCCATTCCTTCATATTAACCAACTTATTGCTAATAAAAAAGCAGTCAATCGCACAAAAGATCAAATGGATGTTGCAGAGCTTGAAAAAATAAAGCTACTTCGCAAAGAAATGGGACTGGATTAAAATTATGGCCTGAAAATGGTTTAAAAATTCTCTTTTCTCCTTCTCCATTTATAGGTTAAACCCCTATCTTTGCGCCAAATTTCAGGTACGATATGGCATTCAGGAGCATCAAAACTATACTGGTATTGGTTTTTAGCACAATTTTACTGGCATCTTCTTACAAGGTGATTGCACAGCAAGAGGAAACAAAAACAGCAGAAGAACATGCAGGAGAAAAGAAACAAGGCTTTAATGCCAAAGAGGTAATATTTGGCCATATCATGGATGCCCATGAATTTCATTTTCTTGAATTTGAAGGAAGCGATGGTCAAAAGCATCCTGTATCTATTCCATTACCTGTCTTATTATATTCTCCGCAAAAAGGTTGTTCCTGTTTCATGTTTTCAGCTTTTGAACATGGCCACAAAGAAGTAGATGGATACAAATTAAATGAAGATGGCAAAATCATGCCGGTAGATGCCAATGTAAAAGTGTATGATTTTTCTTTGACCCGTAATGTGGTACAAATGATATTGGCATTAACTTTATTGGTGTGGTTAATGGTAAGCGTATCAAAATTATACAGTAAAGGACAAGGAGTAACCACAGCTCCAAAAGGCAAACAAAATTTAGTTGAAGTATTGGTTGCATTTATCAGGGATGAAGTGGCCAGGCCCAATCTTTCACATAAAGCCAATAAATACTTGCCTTACCTGCTTACAGTGTTTTTCTTTATTCTGATAAATAACCTCATTGGATTAATTCCAGGAACAGCGAATGTTACTGGTAATATTGCTTTTACAATTGTGCTTGGACTTATATCATTCCTTGTAATAATGTTCAGTTCAAATAAACATTATTGGGGGCATATTTTTAATCCTCCGGGTGTACCCGGTTTTGTTAAACCAATTTTGGTATTGGTTGAATTTTTAAGTGTTTTTATTAAACCATTCGCTTTGATCATCAGGTTATTTGCCAATATGGTTGCAGGCCATATCATCATTATTTGTTTAATCTCATTGATTTTCATTTTTGCACAAATCAAACCAGCTATTGGTTGGGGAGCTTCACCGGTATCAATTGCATTTACCATCTTTATATACTTTATTGAAGTACTGGTTGCATTTTTACAGGCCTTTATTTTTACAGTGCTTACAGCCGTTTTTATCGGACAGGCATTTGAAGGGGAGCATCCTAAAGATGGGCATCTTCCCGACGATGCGGTTATCGTTTAATTAGTTTATTTTTTTAATCATTATAAAACAGAAGTATGAGTTTAATGACCGTTTTTTTAGCTGCAGGCGCACTTGCTAACGCAGGTGGTGCTGTTGGTGCCGGATTGGCAGCAATGGGCGCAGGTATCGGCATTGGCCAGATAGGTAAAGGTGCTGTAGAAGCAATTGCCCGTCAGCCCGAAGCCTCTAATGACATCCGTGCAAACATGATTCTTGCTGCCGCTCTTGTGGAAGGTGCAGCATTGTTTGCCATCATCATTGGTTTCCTTGCTATGGTACTGTAGTAAAAGGTTACAAAGTTTCTAAGTCTTCATGGGGTTTAAAATATCGTAAAATCTTTTAAACCTTTTAGACTTAATAACTTTTTACATGCATTACTGCATCCAAAGTACAGGACGGAGGATGCAGTAATTTTAAAGATTTTGAACCAACTTTTTTTCTGATAACATTGCTGTCTTATTCACTTCTGCGGCATGCTATTAAGGACTAATGATAATATTTAAAATTAAAGACTCCCTTAGGGAGATGGAGGACAAAAAATGCAATTATTAACACCAGATTTAGGATTATTTATTTGGACACTTTTAGCTTTCCTTATCGTGTTCCTTATCCTTAAAAAATTCGCATGGCCTGCTATCATTAAGGGGCTTAATGACAGGGAAGCAAGCATAGCCAACTCAATTGCAACTGCAGAAAAAGTGAAACTTGAAATGGCACAGTTAAAAAATGAGAATGAAGCCTTTATGGTAAAGGCACGTGAAGAAAGATCATTGATGTTAAAAGAAGCCAAGGACACTAAAGATAAAATAATAAGCGAAGCTAAAGAACAGGCTAAAGAAGTGGCTGCAAAAATTGTTGCAGATGCACAGACTACCATCAATGATAAAAAAATGGCAGCTATCACAGATATGAAGAACCAGCTGGGCAAATTGGTAATAGAAGTAAGCGAGAAAATCTTACGCAGGGAGTTGGCTGATAAATCAGACCAGGAAACTTTCATTAAACAATTATCTCAGGAAGCAAAATTAAATTAGATAATAGGCCAGGAACTTATAGTCTAATTTAAAACAGTAACGCATTGCATTATTAGAAAATCAGTAATTCGCACATCAGTACATTAACAATGAATAACCCACGTTTAGCAGGCAGGTACGCAAAAAGTTTGATTGATTTGGCAACAGAACTAAATCAGGTGGATGTAATTTGTGCAGATATGAAATTGGTACAAAGTATTTGCAAAAGCAACCCCGATTTTGTAGCTGTATTGCGCAGTCCTATTATTAAGCCGGGCACAAAAGAAAAAATTATAGATTCAATTACAACTGGCCGGGTAAACCTCACTACAAGTTCTTTCATAAGTTTATTGGTTCGCAAAGGAAGAGAAACAAACCTGCCTGAAATTGCCAATGCGTATGTTGAGCAATTTAATGCATCAAGAGATGTACATCAATTAAAAATAACAACAGCAGTGCCTATTAGCGAAGCACTTAAAGAAGAGATCGTAAATAATGTTAAATTATCAACTTCTTTAAAATACATTGAGGTTGAAACAGCAGTAAAAGAAGAATTAATTGGCGGCTTTGTTTTAGAGATGGAAGGTAAATTAATAGATGCCAGTATTTTGAGAGACCTGAAAGACATTAAAAAACAATTTATGGATAATCATTACATCCATAATCTCAGATAAAACAACTTTTTAAAAACAGATAGTTATGGTACAGATAAAACCAGATGAAATTTCAGCAATACTCCGCCAGCAATTAAGCAATTTTAATGCAGGAGCAAGTTTGGAAGAAGTAGGAACCGTATTACAGGTAGGCGATGGTATTGCACGTGTATATGGATTAAATAATGTGCGAAGCGGCGAACTGGTTGAGTTTGAAAATGGTGTAAAAGCGATTGCATTGAACCTGGAAGAAGATAACGTAGGAGTGGTGTTGATGGGCGACAGCAGTGAAATTAAAGAAGGCGATAAAGTAAAACGCACCAATAAAATCGCTTCTATACAGGTTGGTGAGGGGATGTGTGGCCGTGTTATAAATACATTGGGGCAGCCAATTGATGGTAAGGGCCCCTTAAAAGGCGAATTGTACGAAATGCCACTGGAGCGTAAAGCGCCGGGTGTAATTTTCAGGGAGCCGGTGAAAGAACCACTTCAAACCGGTATCAAGGCAATTGATGCAATGATACCAATTGGCCGTGGGCAAAGAGAATTGGTTATTGGTGATCGCCAAACTGGTAAAACGGCCATTTGTGTTGATACTATCATCAATCAAAAAGAATTTTATGCAGCAGGTAAACCTGTTTATTGTATATATGTTGCTATTGGCCAAAAAGCTTCTACCATTGCTGGTATCATGAAAACTTTGGAAGAACATGGCGCAATGGCCTATACTACCATTGTTGCGGCCTCCGCATCAGATCCTGCCCCATTGCAATTTTACGCACCATTTGCTGGTGCAGCTATCGGAGAATTTTTTAGGGATACCGGACGACCTGCATTGATCATCTATGATGATTTATCAAAGCAAGCGGTAGCTTACAGGGAGGTTTCTTTATTATTACGCCGTCCGCCGGGTCGTGAAGCTTATCCTGGTGATGTGTTTTATTTGCATAGCCGTTTATTGGAAAGGGCTGCAAAAGTTATTGCTAAGGATGACATCGCAAGGCAAATGAACGACCTGCCGGAATCTATTAAACATCTTGTAAAAGGGGGAGGTTCCTTAACAGCATTACCTGTTATTGAAACCCAGGCTGGTGATGTATCTGCCTACATCCCCACTAATGTAATTTCTATCACAGACGGCCAGATATTTTTGGAAGGTAACTTGTTCAACGCCGGTATTCGTCCCGCTATTAACGTAGGTATTTCTGTTAGCAGGGTGGGTGGTAATGCACAAATTAAATCGATGAAAAAGGTAGCTGGAACCTTAAAGCTTGATCAGGCACTTTACCGGGAGTTGGAAGCTTTCTCTAAATTTGGAGGTGACCTGGATGCCGCTACAAAAAATGTAATTGATAAAGGTGCCCGTAACGTAGAGATATTAAAGCAATTGCAATATTCGCCTATGAGTGTAGAAAAGCAGGTGGCAATGATCTATTTGGGCACCCAGGGTTTATTAAAAGAGGTAGCCGTTAAAAATGTAAAAGCATTTGAAGAACATTTTTTATTGGAAATGGAAAATTTGCATCCTGAAATATTAGTCGAATTTAAAAAGGGAAATTTGCCGCAGGATGGATTGAATAAGATGAGTGATTTGGCGAAAGGATTGGCAGTTCAATATAAATAACTACTTATCTGATATTTTGTATAAAGGGAGCTGCGTTACAGCTCCCTTTTTATATGACCTAATGAGGGCATCCCGATTCATGCTTCGGCTTGCCGGCTTTTCAATGGCTTAATGATTGCCTCTATTGCACCAATATTTTTTCGGTATGAATAGAATTATCTGAAAAGATTTTCAACAAATAAATGCCTTTGGCTATGCCCTTGATATTGATGGTATTATTTGTTCCCTGTAAAGCAAAACTCTTAACCAGCTTGCCGGATTCATCATATAAAATTGCGCTACTGCAATTAGCACTGGCCGATATGAACAGCGTTTCATTTATAACAGGATTGGGGTAAATTAAAATATCATCACCGTTATTACCGAAATCCAATTTTCTTTTAACTGAATTAGTGTAAACACCATCTCGCTGAACTATTTTAAGGCGGTAGTAATTAACGCCAGGCAAAGGTTGGGCATCAGTAAAATTATATTGGCCTGCCCCATTGGCTGCAATACTATCAATGTCAGTATAGTTTATGCCATCTGCACTTCTTTCAATTACAAATTTTGCCGCATTTATTTCATTTCGAATTTTCCAGCTAAGTAATGCTTTACCCGATTGTTTTGCCGCATCAAAAGAAAATAAAATTATTGGCTGGGGCTGAGAAATGTTTGCACCCCCATTATTAAACCAAAACTCACTAAAGCTATTTACCGTAAACTCAGCATAGTAGCCATCTCCATGTGGTACGATGGCTGTGGCGGCAGGGTCAAGGTATTGAAAAAATCCATTAACATCATCATCCAGTGTGCCATTTTCTTCTGCCCTGCTACCACTATATTTTGTCACCCCTAATTCATAGGCATCTGTTGGTTTACTACAGGATAAACACCCACTGGCTCCTATCAGCGAATCAGTTTCTGCATCAGTAAAATACAATCGAACACCAATGTTTCCCGTTGGCGGATTTGTTGGGTGAATAACAAAATTTCTATCCAGATAATATTGGTTATTGCTGTTTCTTACCTTGCCGGTTATGTTTGGATAAAGATAAATATCAACCTTTCCAAGGTCTTGCCCGTTGGGGTTTATTTCTGCCAATATATACCCTGGCCCTCCAGATTGGTTACTTATCTTAAAGGGCATCCAATTAGTGCCGGTTACAGAAGGAACACTGATACTTGCAGCAGGAGGATTGATGGCCACTTCACTTTTCTCATGTACAGTTATATCATCTATACCAACGCCCTCTTTTGTAACCCCGGCATCGCTGCTTAATACAAAACGAAAGCGTATATTGGTTGCCGTTACCGGTAGGTCAATACTGGCAACATGCCATTTTGTTTTTGATTGCCGCCAGTTATTACTTAACCCGTTATCATACCAATTGGTGCCACTCAATGAAGTGCCTAATTTTTGCCAGATTACACCATCGGTAGAATATTCAACCCAAGTGTAATCGTAATCAGTTTCTATATCAAAAATATGACTGAACGATAAAACAGGTTGTGTTAACCCCGTTACATCAAAACAGGGAGAGTACAACCAGGAAGTTTCATTGTTACTATAGTTGCCGGTTAAATTGGTTACCCATGCTTTGGTACCATTAGGCGCTTTATTGATAATTGTTTTTGCAGGTGTACCCCATTGCCAACTCTTATTGGTTCCCTTGGTATAGAAATAACCATCACTGGTTTCAAAACTTTGCAGGTATGGATAGGTGTTGATGACGGGTGAATTATGAAAACTGTAATTTAAAATACTATCGTTGAGTGCATAGCTATCGCCGGCGTAGTTTATCCAGGAATTAATATTGTAATCAATGTAGGCAGATAGATTGGCGGTTTGGGTAAAAGTATAATCCAGGCTTTGGTTGGCAGCAATAGTAGGAATTACTTCTGTAACAATTGCGCCGCCATTTATTTGATAACTTACTTTTATATTATTGAGCAGCGTATTGTTGTAATTTTTTATAGTAACACTTACCGGATTACCTGATGTAAGCCCACAGCCGCTTTTATCCGGCGAATTTATTTTTTCTATTGCAAGGTCATTAAATACCTGGTTCAACAACAGGTCGTCAAAAGTATAGCCATCATCAATATCCGTTACCGGGTTGGCAGAATTGGCTGACGTATTTCCTTCTTCTCCTATTTTTATTTGAAAGGTTTCTGTGATGGCTTGTGCAGGTAATGCATTGTTCAATACTTTGTTGATATTGATAAGGCCATGTCTCCATTGCCCAAGGCCTGCCTGGTTAATAAACAGATCGTAGGCCTGCACCCAGGCATTATTTTCGCTGCCCCTTACCCAAACCTTATTCCCGGTATAGTTTGCCTGTCCATGATTGTTATAATAAAAATCAAAACGCAATTGATTGGCGGCATAGGTACTCAAATTGTAATTTAAAGTAAGCCAGGCGGTAGTGTTGAAAGTAGCACTGTACGGAGATTGGTCCAGTGTTACACTTCTGTTGCCTGATAAGGCAAATCCTGTATTTATATAGGTTCTGGCTCTTCCTTTATTAGTGTTGGCAGAAAAATCGATGTATTTATTTTCATTGATGGCCATTTCGGGTTTTGTAAAATTAGTATCTGGCATTGATTCAAAACTTTCTTTTACCGGCATAATAGTTATCGCATCGTTGTTAATTAACTTCACTGTTTTATAAGCAGTATCGTTCAGGTGGTTGGCATCTGCTGCAAGTGTAATCCACGCTTTAAAATCATACCTGTATCCGCTGGAAATAACCGGGTAAGTACCTGTAAAAGTATAGGTGTAGGAACCTCCCGCTACTATGGAGGTATTAACAGTTTCAGTAATCTGCGTACTGCCATAACTATAAGACAAATTAAATGGGCCGACTACAGGTACAACACCCAAATTTCTGATCAGTATCTTTACAGGAGCGGTAGCATTATTTTCTGTGGCAAAATGTTGCCTTGCAGTATTGGGCGTTAAAATACTATCTACTTTTACATCATTATTAAATATGCTTAGCATGCATGGGCCACTGTTAGGTACCGCACTTACCGATATGGAACGCCTGCCTGAAAACGTTCCGTTCTTTGCTACCACTCCTAACCATGTTGTTGTATTTTTATCTAACCCTTTTACTAAAAAGGTATTGGTAATAGAATTACCAATCACCTTCATACTGTCGCTTGTTAATTGCAATACATCGTAAGATAATGCACCGCTTACGGCCCCCCAATTTAATTGAACAGCACCTTCACAAACTATAGTTGCCGTTGTTACGGGCTGTCCTAAAATAATAAAATTAAAATTACTCTGGCCTGTTAGGGAACTACTGTTCCTGCTCACTCTAATTAAGGCATTGTTAGTAACGGCAGCGGGTATTATCCAGGGAAAGGTCCTGCTTGCAGCAGGCACATTATTATTGATGATTGTCCAGTTTGCGGCGTTGTTGATAGAATAGTCAATGGTAAAGGTATTACCTTCATTACCATCAGCCGTCCAGCGAATATTTTCTGTTTCTCCTGGCACAAAGGTTTCTCCGCCAAAAGGGTATTCTACTGTTACTGCCGATTGAACAATCTCATAACTGACAATATATTCTTGCGGGCCATAAGGAATAGAAAAGCCGGCTACATTAATGGAATAATTGCCTGCTGCTGGATTTTCAATAACTACCTGCTCTATATTATTGATATGATCTGCCCCTTCTGTTGCCACATCATTTACACGCTGGGTTGCAGCATTTAATATTAATGGCAGATGTAGAGTTGCTGATGGTTCAGCAACAGTAATATCAAGATCATTTACCAGTGCGGTAGAGGCATTGGTTGCTGCAGCAGTATCTGCCCAATATAGCATTACTTTTAAACGCCTTGTATTTGCAGGCACTGTAATAGTTTGAACCACATTACTGCCATTTGTAATTGTATTAGTAAAATAACGGTTTTGCTCAATTGCTTCTACAGCCCTTCTTGCATTCAGCATCCCAAAACCAAAGCTATAATCAGGGCCGGCATTCCCCAGATCTTCAGCGGTATTACAAACCAACGCTTTCATTAAAGCACTGGTTGGATCGGCACCGTTATGTAATTGCCTATAGCGTTCATACATCAACGATAGTGAGCCTGTTACTGCCGGACAAGCCATGCTGGTTCCATACTCTCCTCCATAAGTATTATTTGCCTTTGTTGATGTTACGGCCCAACCGTTAGCGGTAATTTCTGGTTTAATACGTCCGTCTGTTACAGGGCCACGACTGCTAAAACTGGCAATGGTGTAATCCCTTATATTGATAGCGCCAACAGTAAGTACATTTTTTGCACTTTGCCAGCCTGATTTAACTGTGCCGAAAGATGCTTGGAAAGCTGAACAAGTCAATGCGCCATCGTTTCCCGCTGCCACAACATGCAATAATTGTTTATACCTGCCGGTTTGTTTATCAATATAATTACTCAGTACATCATACACACCTTCGCCAGGGCATTTGTCTTCGGCAGAATAATAAGAGTTGTTGGTTAACACCATATTATTGTCTGTAATGTAAGCGGGTGCATTAGTTATAACATCACTAAAATATTGATTGATGATAGTGGCTTTGGGGGCCATTCCATGATTTTTTACGTTGATGATACCAGCGCCTGCAGCGGTACCTGATACATGTGTTCCATGATCATCTGGCATCCATGGTGTCCGTCCAATCAATCGTCCTGAAAAATCAATATGTGTTGAAATATCTGCATTGTCACCAATACCGATGGTAACGCCTTTTCCATTTAAATTTCTTCCATTTAAAGCATTAAGCCCGCTTACTCCATGTGCTGCCCTGGTAAAGTAATTGAGGGCCTTATCCTTTAATACCTGCAAACTAAGGCTGCTTACAAAGGGTAATGCTGCTATGGTGTTGATAATTTTTTTATCTGCCTCAATAAAAATAATATTTGCTGTCGCGTATTTTGTGGTAACAACTATTGCACCGGCCTTTTGTAATTCTTTTTGTACAATATCTTTTTTAAGTGTTGTAAAATAACTTACAGCAACCAGTGTAATATCTTTTTTATCATTTGTTGGCTGGTAATTCATCAACTGCCTGCTGATTTTATAAACTGATGGAACTGTATTGATAGAGGCTAAGCCAAATTGCTTGGCTGATGTAAATTCAAAATCTTTTTTTATAGTTGCCAGGTAAGCATTGCCAGGTAAATAGTCTTCAAGTTCTACACCTGCTTTTTGCAAAGCCTCCTGCACCTGTTTTGCAGGTAAGGCCGTAAACTGAACGATAACAAAATAGCTTTCACCAAAAAGCCCTTGCTGTATATTTTCTTTTTTAAATAATTGTTGGCGGATGTTGGCACCTGTAACAAAATTGCCGTTGACAAAACGGATGGATTGCTCCTGTTGCTGTGCAGAAATCTGTATTGAAAAAAGAGAAATAAAAAATAAAAAAAAAGGATAATAGCAATTTTTCATCAAAACAATTTATGGTGGATTCTTTCTGGCACAAGAAAGTACTCAAATATAGATATATGTTTATTGAGTACTTCATTCTGTTAACGGTTTTGTTGCACACCGTATTGCAGTAGCATGATTTTTATTGTATTATTTTGCCATCACTTATCTTTACAAAACGGATGAACCTGGAAGTGTTGATGAAAGAATATGCAAATGATGCCCGCTGTTTTCAAATAGTGGATGGCATCTCCTTGTCTAAACCAGTTCATATTCATCTGGCAGGCCTGCACGGCAGTGCTGCAGCTTTCATTATAGCGGCTGTTTTTAACCACCCTTCCGCCAGCGAACTTAACCATCTTGTTATTTTAAGAGATGCTGAAGAAGCGGCTTATTTTCATAATACATTAGAAAATCTTACTGGTGCTTTAGACATTTTTTATTTCCCGTCTTCTTTTAAAAATAAAAAAAACTACCGCCTGCTTAACAGCAGCCACGTAATGCTGAGAACAGAAGCATTGACTAAAATCGCTACGGCAACGGCAACTTTTGGCATTAATAAAAAAATTATCATTACACACCCGGAAGCATTGTTTGAAAAAGTAGTGCTGCAAAAAACCCTTTCAGAAAATATTATTTCCATCAAGCAAGGCGAAACGATTGATGTAAATGATATACTTTCCAAATTTGTTGATTATGGTTTTGAGAGAACAGATTTTGTGTATGAACCTGGACAGTTTGCAGTGAGGGGCGGCATACTCGATATCTATTCTTTTGGCAATGAAAAGCCTTACCGCATTGAGTTATTTGGTAATGAAGTGGATAGCATCCGCTTGTTTGACCCTGAATCTCAATTAAGCGAACGCAAATTATTGCAAGTAAATATTATACCCAATGTAGAAACACAATTTGAAACTGGGGAACGTGTTTCTTTACTGGAGTTTTTATCCGATAACACTGTTGTGTGGACAGAAGACTGGCAATTTATCAAAGAAAAAATTGAACAGCAGGAAGAAGACCTGGAATTATTTCTATCTATCGCTAAAGATATTCCGGCAGATAAAAAGCAACTGGCGGACGAAGACAGTGAAATAAATGAACGGCTTGATATCAATGAAAATGATTTTGTAAAAGGGGCTGTTCTGGAGACACAGGTCAAAGAAAGAAACATCATTGAAATTGCTCATAAACCTTTCTTTACAAAAACATCCACTGGTAAAACGGTAGTTTTTCACATTAAGGAGCAACCCTCTTTCAACCGGCAGTTTGACCTTTTAATAAAAAATTTAAAGGAGTATGAGACAAAAAAATACAATATTTATTTATTTGCTGATAACCCCAAACAGTTAGAAAGGTTACATGTAATTTTTACCGATCTAAAAGCTGAGATCAATGTAATTCCTATCCCCACTTCCATTCATCATGGTTTTATTGATGATCGCCTTAAAGTGGTTTGTTATACTGATCACCAGATATTTCAACGCTACCATAAATACAAAGTAAAACAGGCTTTCAGCAAAAATAAAGCGCTCACTTTAAAAATGTTGCGGGAGCTTCAGCCCGGTGATTATGTTACCCACATAGATCATGGAGTGGGTGTGTATAGCGGGTTGCAGAAGATAGAGGCCAATGGAAAAATGCAGGAAGCAGTCCGTATTCAATACAAGGATGGGGATTTGCTGTATGTAAATATTTCGAGTTTACATAAAATAGGAAAGTACAGTGGCAAAGAAGGAGGCATTCCTAAAATGAATAAGCTGGGTAGCGATGTATGGAATAAACTAAAAGAAAAAACAAAGAAGCAGGTAAAAGATATTGCTACAGATTTAATTAAACTGTATGCTGAAAGAAAGAGCCAGGAAGGCTTTGCTTTTAGTCCGGATAATTACATGCAAACCGAACTGGAGGCAAGTTTTATTTATGAAGACACCCCCGACCAGGGCAAAGCCACCGAAGATGTAAAACGGGATATGGAAAAGCCATCGCCCATGGACAGGCTGGTTTGTGGTGATGTTGGTTTTGGTAAAACTGAAATAGCCATACGGGCAGCTTTTAAAAGTTGTTGTGATGGTAAACAAGCTGCAGTGTTGGTTCCTACCACTATTCTTGCTTACCAGCATTTTAAAACTTTTGGCGAACGGTTAAAAGATTTTCCTGTTACGGTAGATTATATCAACCGCTTTAAATCATCTAAAGAAAAAAAGGAAACCTTACAAAAAGTTGCAGAAGGAAAAATAGACATTATTATCGGTACCCATTCTTTATTGGGGAAAGAGATAAAATTTAAAGACCTGGGCATAATGATCGTTGATGAAGAACAAAAATTTGGTGTAGCAGCAAAAGAAAAATTAAAACAGCTAAGAACAACTGTAGATTCGCTGACATTAACAGCAACGCCCATACCAAGAACCCTGCAGTTTAGTTTAATGGGTGCCAGAGATTTAAGCATCATCAACACTCCACCACCTAACCGGCAACCAATACAAACGGAAGTGATGGTATTTAATGAAGATGCCATCCGTGATATTATTTATTACGAAACAGAAAGAGGTGGACAGGTTTTCTTTATACACAATAGGGTTAAGGGTTTGCAGGAAATGAAGGGATTGATACAGGGGCTTTGTCCGGATGTAAGTATTGCCTTTGCACATGGCCAGATGGATGGCGACCAGTTGGAAGATACCATTCTAGATTTTATGGATAAGAAATATGATGTGCTTGTTTGTACGAATATTGTGGAAAGTGGTGTGGATATTCCGAACGTGAATACCATTATTGTAAACAATGCCAACCAGTTTGGTTTAAGCGACCTGCATCAGTTGAGGGGAAGGGTTGGCCGTAGTAATAAAAAAGCCTTCTGTTATTTGGTTGCTCCACCCATGAGCAGTTTACCGGATGATAGCCGCAAACGTTTAAGTACACTGGAACAATACAGTGATTTGGGCAGTGGTTTTCAAATTGCGATGAGAGACCTTGACATACGTGGCGCAGGCAATATGCTGGGCGGAGAACAAAGTGGGTTTATTGCGGAGATTGGTTTTGAAATGTACCAGAAAATTTTAGATGAAGCAATCCGTGAATTAAAAAGAACTTCGTTTAAAGAATTATACAAGGAAGAAATTCAACAGCAGGATGATTTTGTTACAGACTGTACCATTGATACAGATTTGGAAATATTGATCCCGGATAGTTATGTAGAAAGTATTACAGAAAGGTTGAGTTTATATAGCCGGTTAGATAATTGTGAAAATGAAAAAGACCTCGAAGAATTTCATAAAGAAATGCTGGATCGTTTTGGGCCAGTCCCTGCGCCGGTTGAAGATTTGTTCAGAACAGTGAGGTGCCGGAAACTGGCGGTATCACTGGGTTTTGAAAAGATGCTCTTAAAAAATGATACGCTGAAATGTTTCTTTGTAAGCAACCCCGACTCCCCTTATTTTCAAAGTGAAACATTTAATGGCTTATTGCAATTTTTACAAAAAGGTACCAACAAAGCAAAGTTAAAACAAGTAGGCAAAAATGGCATTTTGGTTGTAGAAGATGTAAAAGATATGAAAGGACTCTTTGGATTTTTAAGTAAAATGGAAATAAGTATTGCTTAAGTTTTTCAAATCAATAATCTGTTCTGTAAAATTACTATCATTATTATTTCGTTATTTCTTTTATCACTTCCATTTCTCCTTTATAAATGCGCAAACATTTAAGGCTTTTTTCATCTTCAACATATACGGCATAAGTTGCTTCATTGTCAGAATGAATATTTTCAATAGATTCCGAATAAATGAAAGTGTTGCTATTATATCTTTTTTTGAACAGGTCTATTACTTCAAGGGGTAGTTTTTCTTCAGGAAATTTTTTTATAATTTCATCCCAATAACCCAACCTGTCATAATAAACAGAATTGATTACACCATCCATCATAAAACTTACTTTAAACCCATAAGCAATTATACTCCAGCTCGCATTTTTTGCCTCGCTGTAATTATTAAAAAAGTGCCTGATGGCCCTTGGTTTTATCAGCATCAGAGTTGCACGGCTACTTGGGATTATGGGTGTTTTAAATATTGCTGAAATCTCATTCTTTCTGTTGATTATTTCCGTATCAATAGCCAGCTGGGCATTTGCCTGTTGTGAAAAAATGATCAGCCAAGGAAGGGCAATTATTATTGTGGGTACTAATTTTTTCATTTTTATAATTTTTATTTGACTGAGCCAGCTTTTGCTATCTGAAAAGTTAAATGATTTGAAGCAGAAAAATTTTGGATGTATTAAAATATTTCACTTCTTCATTAGCAAAAATTTTATGCCGGTTTTTTATTGCTGTTTTTTGCCGGAAAAAAAATATTTCAGAGGCAGAAAAAACAATCAATTGAATTGTATATTAAACATCAAAAAACGATAGTAAATAGTTTGTTCAAAGAAACTGCCTGATTATGCAATCAGACAGTTTGAATGATATACGTGAAAAAAAGTAAATCGGTTGCCACCAGTAGCAGACTGTTCAGTTATAAAGTTCTGCTTTTAGTGCACCAGTGTCAATAAATACTTCCCAACTCTTACCATGTGATAAATTTATTGAGTAAGTTTTATATCGCCTGCCAGGTTGCCAATAAGTTTTGCAAAAATTAATCCGGTATTAATAGAAGTCAACGTGTGAATACCACCATACAACCTTGATATTCCTGCTTCTTCACCTGCGGCAAATATGGAACCATACGTTCTGGTTGGATAGCCCCTGAAATCGTATGAATGATCTGTTACGGGTACTTTTTCTCCCAATACTTTTGCTGTTGCCTGCATTACCGCCCCTGTTACAAATGCATGGGCTGCGGGGTATTCGGGATGTGGGGGAGTGGGTATAAATGGAAGCCAAGCGGGATCAATTACTTTACGGATGTAAGTTATGGGTCTAACTATATTGTAGGTGTATTTTGATCTGAAACATACACAGGCACCATCTCTTTCGGCTATGCCTGCCTTGGCATACACTTCGGCGGCAACAGCAAGGCTGGCTTTGGTTTGCTCCAATGCCTGTGTTACAATAAAAAAATCATGGCCGGGTGGTGTATAGCCTATACCATTGCCTTGGTCAACCCAAAACAAGGCAATGTTTTTTTGTTCGGCTGTTAATGTTTTAGAAACATCATACACATTTTTTTGGATCTTATAAAAATCGGAGTTAACTGCCTCAGAGTAAGAAGCCGGAAATGCAGGGGTAACACTCGTTAAATTAGCAGCCAGAAAAGTTCTGGCAGTGCCAATATAAGGATTTATACCATTTGCCAAAGCAGGTAATGTAGGCACCCAGGCTCCTGGAAACATGGGTGGAACGTACCCTGTATTGGTTGCATTTAAATTGTCTGTTAAATACCAGTTGTAAATTGCGGTTGCTATATTCCGGCCAAAAGTCTGCGAACGGTTAAAACTTTCAGAATCGGTCGCTGGTTTTAATTTTTTGTTATAGGCATTTTCCAGAGAATCAATACTTGCCAGGTTTGCGGGGGTTAGTCCGTTATAAAAAGAACGTACCATGCTGGCCATAGCAGCATTGGCACTAACTTGCCAGTGATAACCATTATTATTTTCTTTGGCAGGCATTGCAGGCATTTGATATAACCGGGTAGCAAGGCTTACTGAATTTTTAGTTCCATAGCGAACGGACTCATACAATCCAATGCCGATGTATCCAATATAAGCGTTGGCATTAAATGCTGAATTACGTTCGAGTAAAATGCGAAACTGTAGTTTATACCAATCTATTGCTACCTGGGCATCAGCACTATTGCCATGAGACGGATGCGGATAATTAAAATCTGGTAAATTATTTTTATTACAGCTAACAAACAATGTAGCAATAAATACTACAAGAAAAATGGTCTTTTTCATTTTTTAAAGTTTATGGTTAATGATACATTGGTGACGTAAAAGCATTACAACACCTTAACTTAAGGTACTGAACTAGTTATTTTTATTTGCTTGTTCAGGTATTAAAGGGAGTGGTTTATAAGGTAATGCAGCGGACAGGTATATTTTTAATTATTTCAAAAACAGGTTTTTAATCTTTGCATTATAAGGAGTAATAAGGAACGTGTTTTTAAAAATTTTAGTAAAAATATCCTTGTTTTCCCTATAATTATATACCGATTTGTAGGTATTTAATTTAAAAGTATGATTATAGTTATAAGTTTTGAGCAATACAAATCTGTAAATACTGGATAAATAATAACTTAAAATTTATGTCTTTATACATTTATTCCTTGTCAAAATATTGTATTTTGTTTAAGGTATAATCAAAATATAATCTGCTAAAGCACCTTTTATGAAAAACGAAATTTTCAATCAGGAATTTAATAAAATGTTTAAGTGGTTCACAAATGATACTGCTCCCGGCCTATTGAAATTAGAGATTGATGTGTATAAAAAACTTTGGAATTTTTTGCAGTTGGGAGATTCTTATTATTTTATTCTCAACCACAATACCTTGTCATTTGAAATTATAAGTAAAGAAGTAGAAACTATAATGGGATACGCCCGTTCGGAGTTTGATTTTGAATTTATTAATGGAAAATTACATCCGGATGACCAGCCCTGGTTTTTAACTTTTGGTCATAAAATGATAGAGTTCTTTTCCCAGCTGCCGGTAGAAAAACTTACCAAGTACAAATTGAGGTATGATGTTCGCTACAAAAAGAAAAATGGTGAGTATGCACGGATGCTATATCAGGGAGTAATGATAGAACATGATGAAAATGGCAGGCTTTTAAGATCTCTGGCTGTACATACTGATATTACTTACCTTAAACAGGAAGGCAAACCAGTACTGTCATTTATTGGGATGGATGGTGAGCCATCTTACATTGATGTTGGATCAAAAAATATTTTTATTGAAAGCAAAGAAGAATTAACTGCCCGGGAAAAACAAATCCTGCAACTTTTGATTGATGGAAAATTAAGTAAGGAGATTGGCAATATTTTAAATATTAGCAAGCAAACTGTGGACACCCACCGAAAAAACATGCTTCATAAAAATAATCTCAGCAATACCAGTGAATTGATTGGCAAAGCAATCAGGTATGGGTGGATATAAATACTTTTTTGCAACAACCATCCATGAAAGAAAAGTTTAAACTTAATCATTGAATAATTCAATCTACACTAATTTCTCCCTGCATGTAAAAAACGCAATTGCCACCAATGGTAACCCTGTCCTGATTAATTTGCTTACACCAAAGTTCACCACCACGTTGGGATAATTGCAGGGAATGTAATGTACTTTTACCCAGTTTCTCACTCCAAAACGGAATTAATTGCGAATGGGCGGAACCTGTAACCGGGTCTTCATTTATGCCGGCAGCAGGTGCAAAAAATCTTGATACAAAATCTACCTTTTTACCCGGTGCAGTAATGATCATTTTATCAAAATGTTTTTTCATTAAGGTAAAATCTGGCGTACATTTTTTTATGGCTTCTTCATTTGCAAGCTCTACCAAAATATCACGGTATTTATAAACGCCAACTATTTCTGCACTTCCCAATATTTCACTCACAGAATCGTGATAAACATCTACCCGTTCCGGTTTCCAACTTGGAAAATCCATTGTGACCAGGTCGTCTTTTTTTGATATGTAAAGCTTGCCGCTTTTTGAATTAAACGTCAATACTTTTTTATCAAAACCAAGCATAGTAAACAGTACGTATGCACTTGCCAATGTTGCATGGCCACAAAGATTTACTTCTACCGCAGGGGTAAACCAGCGGATATCGTAATCTGCATCAGCAGTAGTTGAAGGAATAAAGAACACTGTTTCAGATAAATTATTTTCTAAAGCGATGGTTTGCATCAAAGTGTCATCCAGCCAATGTTGTAAAGGAATAACTGCTGCAGGGTTACCGCTAAAAAGTTTGTTAGCGAATGCATCTATCTGGTATAATGTTAACTTCATTTGGGGTATACTGTTTTGAAAAAATAAGAAAACGCAACATATTATTCTGCCATCATTTCTTTCACTACCCTAACAATATCTTCTGCATTTGGTTTACTAAAATAATCCCCATCACTGGCATAGGATGGACGGTGCGCCTGGCCTGTAATGGTTCTTGGAGCAACATCCAGCAGTTTATAACCAGCCTGTTCTTCCATCACTTTATTAAACATAAAAGCAGCAGCGCCACCAGGTACATCCTCATCTACAAAAACGATGCGGTTTGTATTTTTTAAAGATTTGGCAATATCGTGGTTAATATCAAATGGCAACAGGGTTTGCACGTCTACTACTTCGCAACTAATGCCCAATTTCTCCAAAGATGTTGATGCTTCCAAAACAATGCGCAAGGTTGAGCCGTAACTTACAATAGTAATATCCTTACCTTCTTTTATAATTTCCGGAATGCCTAAAGGTACCGTGTAGGCCAATAAATTATCAGGTAATTTTTCTTTTAGCCGGTATCCATTTAAACATTCAATCATTAATGCCGGATCGTTACCCTGCAATAAAGTATTGTACATTCCTGCGGCCTGCACCATGTTTCGTGGCACACAGATGTACAAACCTCTCAATGAATTTATGATCATTCCCATTGGCGAGCCGCTATGCCAGATACCTTCTAAACGGTGCCCTCTTGTTCGAACGATCATCGGGCAACTCTGCTGACCTGCTGTGCGAAAATGAGTAGTAGCTAAATCGTCGCTTAATGTTTGTAAACCGTACAATAAATAATCTATATACTGAATTTCGGCAATTGGCCGCAATCCCCTTAAAGCCAATCCAATACCCTGACCCATTATGGAAAGTTCTCTAATACCGCTATCGAAAATACGCTGGTCCCCATACTTTTGCTGTAAGCCACTGAAGCCCTGGTTTACATCGCCAATATAACCCACATCTTCACCAAAAGCAGTTACTTTATCATTGCTGGCAAAGAGAGCATCAAAATACCTGTTCAACACTTCGTAGCCGTTTACCAATATCGCATCGTTACTGTAATAAGGTTTTATTACAGTAACTTTTAAAGCAGACTTTGGTCCTTCGTTATATAAAAAAGAGTTATAAAGTTTTGCATTTGCAACCCTTAACTGATCGTAATAATTATTAAGTTCTTTTGCGGCAATATTGTTTCCTGCTAAGTCAATAGCAGAAGCCATTGCTCTTAAAACTTCTCTTCGTAAAGGTTCTTTATTGACGGTTAATTCCAACACAATATTTTTTATTGATGCAGCACTTTCTGCACCTGATTTTTCTGCAAGATTATTTAGCAATGGGATGCAATCAGTAACCTGTTGTTTTATTGGCGCAATGTATTTATCCCAGGCTTTTTGTTTACTTTCTTTAATTAACAATTTTGCAGCCATTTCAATTTCGTTCAACTCATATTCCTCTGCCAGCGCATTCGCCAATATCCATTCTCTCATCTGTTTAATGCAATCCCATTCTTTTTCCCAGTCAAGACGTTCCGTTTTTTTATACCGTTCATGGCTACCGGAAGTAGAGTGGCCCTGTGGCTGGGTTATCTCTTCTACATGAAAAATTGCTGGAACATGTGTATCCCTTATTTTTTGAATGGCAGGTTCAAATACTTCACACATGCCGGCATAATCCCATCCTTTTAATTTGTAAATATCAAGCCCATTGGTGCCTTCTGCTTTTTGCATTCCTTTTAAGGCGGTAGAAATAGAACCTTTGGTAGTTTGCATTTCTTTGGGTACTGAAATGCCGTAGCCATCATCCCAGATAAAAATGGCGAGCGGCACCTGTTGAACGCCTGCGGCATTTACTACTTCCCAAAAATGCCCTTCGCTTGTGGAGGCATCACCAATGGTGCAAAAACATACTTCATTACCATTGTAGCTTAAATTTTTATGTTGCTTAAACGTATCTACATTTCTAAATAATTTTGATGCCAGGGCCAAACCCAGTGCCCTGGGCATTTGTCCCGCCGTTGGAGCCATATCACTACTGGTGTTTTTAATATTAGCAAGATCAAGCCAGTCTCCATTTGCATCCACATTTTTAGTGGCAAAATGGGCATTCATCTGACGGCCTGCACTAAAAGGATCGTTGTTTATATCGGGGTCTGAAAATAATTGTGCAAAATATTGTTCCACAGTAGCCATGCCTGCAGCAAACATAAATGTCTGGTCACGGTAATATCCTGCCCTAAAATCGCCGGGTTTAAAAAACTTAGCCATTGCTACCTGGGCCACTTCCTTGCCATCACCAAAAATGCCAAACTTGGCCTTGCCGGTTAATACCTCTTTTCTTCCCATCAGGCTGGTTTCCCTGCTTTCGCAGCTAATCCGGTAGTCTTTTAGCACTTCATAGCGGAAATGATCAAAACTTAATTTTTCCTGCAATTCAGTATCATTGATGTTTACTGTATCCATTTAACAAATGTAAAATAATAGTTGTGATGATTGTTAAAAAAAAGATAACCTGGTAACAATTTGTAAGGGTTTTGATCGTTTTTGTATCTTTGGAACAATATTTGAAAATTTAGCAATCAAATGAAAAAAATATTTACGTTTGTTGTGGTTTGTTTTGTTGTTACTTCCTTGGATGCACAAACGGCAACATTGGCTACAAGTACCACAAAGCAATCAACCAAAAATCTGTCTGCAATTAAGACACAGTCTGTTATTCCCGCAGCGGATATTTTAACTTTGAAAGAAACAGAATTTGATTTTGGAAAAATACCACAAGGCAAGCCAGTAACTCATGTGTTTGATGTGGTAAACAGCGGTAAAGATTCCTTAAAAATAATTAATATCCAGGCAAGCTGTGGTTGCACCACGCCAGATTGGGAAAGGGATAAAATACAGGCACCCAATGAAAAAACCAAAATTACTGTTGGCTACAATGCAGCCAGCGAAGGCACTTTTACAAAAATAATTACCATTACTTATAATGGCACACAAACCAAACAAATTACTATTAAAGGAGAAGTTTGGAAAACACCGGCCACGTCTGCTCCCGAAAATAAAGAGTTAGGAAGTTTAAAAGATTTATAATATTAAAAACAATTCAAAAAAAAATAACATGAAAAAATTCTTACTATCTGCAGTTGTATTGGCGATCACATCAGGAGTGTTTGCGCAACCCCAGGCGAAAAAAGTAGCTGATGTGGCAAAATTTGAAAAGGAAACAATTGACTTTGGTAAAATAAAACAAAGCATCCCTGCTAAAGGTACCTTTACTGTTACCAATATCAGTTCTGTTCCATTAATTATTGAACAGGCAAACCCAACCTGTGGATGTACTATTTCTGATTACACCAAAGAGCCCATTGCACCAGGAAAAAACGGTGTAATCAACGCTACCTATAATGCGGCAAATGCCGGTCATTTTGAAAAACATTTAACTGTAAAATTTGCAGGTATTGATGAATTGAAAAGTATCACTTTTACAGGAGATGTATTGGCAGCAGAAGAGTTTGATAAGATAAAAATAACTCCTCCCGTTGATGCAAAGACAGCGGTTGTAGCACCTGCGGCGCCTATAGTAAAAGCTGTTAAAAAATCTAAGGCTAAAGGCAAGAAATAATTAAATAAAAACAAGGCAAATAAATCTTTAAAAGGAAGCATCTTCATAATTTATGAAGCCTTCCTTTTTTTATTTTTGTTTTTATTGGTGAAGTATACACCAATCAAAATTATGATCATGCAAATAAACTGTTCCCAGCCAAAAACCTCTCCATACAAAATCCCCCATCCAATTGCTACAAAT
>JANYFT010000283.1 GCA_025359625.1 Ferruginibacter sp. | reverse complement strand
CTCCATTCACAGTTAGAGAACCTGATAATGTTTTGATTGCTGTACCAGATAATGTAAAATTATTAATAGTTGCAGGTAATCCTGTCGTATTTTGTCCAGCTCCGTTAAATTCATAATTTGCACCGGCATTTAATGATAGAGTAAGGTTTGTTGAATTTATAGAACCAGTAGTGGCACTAACTATGCCGCCTGCATTTGCTGTTTTCAAAATAGCACCAACCGACAAAGTAAAAGTATTACTAGCAGCATTTCCTGATCCTGCAGTTGCTCCTACTAATTGATTGGTCGTAGCAGTTGTTCCTAAAAAAATCAAACTGCCAGTAACTGACATAGAATTTGTGCTGGCATTTTTTTGATCTAATGTCAAAACAAAACCAGAATTAATAGTCAAAGAGCCGGAAACTGTTAGTGTCAAATTAATTGTAGTACTACCCCCATTACCAATTGTCCAGTTAGCCGATACAATGCCGTTAATGCCAACTGGAATATTAAATACATCATTATTAGTAGTAAAATTTGTTGCTGCGGTTCCACCTCCCGCTGCGATTGTATTCCAACTACCCGGAGTTTGTGCATTTCCTGCACCTGCTGCCGTTAGAAAATAGTTGGTCGCATTCGCCCAAAACGACATCACCAAAAACAACAAAACAAAAGCACTTCTAAGAAACAATTTTGGAATGGTGAACGAATTAAAAATATCAGCAACTTTTTTTACCCAACCTTGCGAATGAATCTGTATAAAAATTCTAAGTGGTGATTTTACAGTTTTTTCAAAGCAAAGCCTTTTAGATAAAAACAAAATAATGAGCGTTACACAACTCATAATAGAAGTAGATAATAGTTTCATAAAGTTCATTATTTAAAATGTAAAATTTTGTGGTGTAATATTAAAAGCAGCATTACAGTTTTTCAAATTTCTACAATAATTAATAAAAGATTATAATCATTGTAGTGGATTTACTACAGAAATTATAGCGAATGTATTACAAATATTGTAATTTCCTTTGCTTGTTAATAAAATTAATTGGTATTGAATAATTGTTAATTATTCAAACTTTGTAATCAGCATGGGTATCAGGAATACTGAGCAACCTTTTTCTTAATGCAACTGGCAAGAAATATATTTGTGGAATGCTTATAAAGCAGCTGTAAACATAATGGCGGAATGGCAAATAAAAGGATATACTTTACCGGCAGATCAATGGTCTGAGATATCAGGTGGTATGTGCTGTGCAGATAACAGATCGGGCTGGTTTTTATTTTTGTCAGCGATCATATTGCACGAATGAGGGCTGAATATTTTTTATAATTTGTAAGATCAGTAAATACAAAAAGGTTTTGCATTATGCAAAACCTTTAAATTTTTAATTTTATACCGTTGTACTTCTTTAGTAGTAAACACCAGTATTCGTAACAGATAAGCATTTTATGTCATTGCTTATGGATAGTATTTTGGAGTAAGTTTTACTTATTTATGATTACCCTGAAATTTTGCTTGGTTCCATTGGGGCCACTGACCGAAAGATCATAAACCCCTGCAGGCAGGGCTATTTTTTCCAAATCTATCACCCGGCTATTATTTCCCCCATCATTACGGATCATTTTTTGATAAACCTGCTGACCTGATGAATTAGTAAGTGTCAGTCCATAATTACCCGCAGGCTGATCGTTTAAAGACAAAGTAAAGCAATGGTTGTCTATCACCGTCGGGCTTACCTTTATCCCTTTTTTGGCAGTCAATTGCACTACTGCAATGCTGCTGTATATAAACCGTCCGTTATCCTCATTGCTGCGGATGCGGTAAAAATTATTTCCTTTAAAAGGCTGTTCGTCCAGCCATTGGTAGCCGGCACCAGTGGTTGCTTTCAATGCAGCAATATTTTCCATTTTGCTAAAACGGATACCATCTGTACTCTTCTCTACATCATAATTTTTTACTCCTAATTCGCTTGCAGTATTCCAGGTAACCTGTATTTTATTGCCTGCGGGGCTGGCGTTGATCTTTGTAAATGTTACGGGTAAAACACCCTGACTTAGGGGAGACATTACAATTATAAAGCGGTTCAGGCTGCTGCTTGCAGGATCGCTGGTAATTGTAAATGGAAAAGTAATAGTAGCATCACTGAGGTTTATCTGCATTTCGGTGTTGGTAAACCCATCTATTAGCCGGGCTGACTGGTTAAGCCCTACAAACTTACTGCTGGTGATAGTGAATGCGTAATCCCGTATTTTTAAGCCCCAAAATGGAATAAAAAGGGTATCGTTTTGAGTTGGGTAAGGGCGGCTTTCTATACTAAGGTAACGGCTGTTTCTTACCAGGCTAAGGTTTTCATTAAAATTATTCATCTTAGCTGCGTCATAAGTTTCGTAAGGAGACACATTGTAAATATCGTTGTACCGGGCTACCACTCCATCGTTTTGCATGCCCAGCACGTTGCCAGCGGCCTGGTATAACAATATGCCGATGGTACTTACCACGCCCGTTGGTGCCATAGGCCGAAATAAGTTGGCGGGTGTTGCCGTTGTTTTATTACTCTCTTTAATAGTAATACTACCCGTGGTTTGCTGCTCCACTAAAAACGCCTGTGCTGAATTAACCACCAGGTAATCTGATGGGGTACCGGTTCCTCCTGTCATGTCGTAAGAACTGCCATTCCAGCTTAATATACGATAGCTTCCACTTGTACCCAGTGTGGCATCCCAAACCCAAAAATTACGTTTAATAACGCTGCTGTTACCGCTGTTGTTATACATGGCATCTAAATTAATAGGCGATGCATAGGGATTACCTACTACTGTATAAGGCTCGGTAACCGGTACTGTTTGCTGCCCTTGTTTTAGTGTACCTGTCGGCATCAATGTGGTGTAACCGGTATCAGTAGAGGAAGCTACCGTTCTGTCTCCACGTACATATAACATATATCCCTGTTTATTCGGTGCGCTCAATGGATCGGGTGTGTTGTATGTGCTGGACCAACTATGGGCACTATTATAAAACCTGATAGACGATGTGGTGCTGCTGCCTAATCCAGCAAACCAGTCATAACCCGCTGCGGCGGCCAAAGTGCCATCTGAATAACCATGTCCGGTTATTAAAGTACCACTACCTGCTATTTCGCTGTTGGGAGGTGTTGCATCTGCATTAGCAGCTACTCCACACCATGCCTGCCGTATGGTTTGCCCCATAATGGGGAGGCTTAACAATCTCCAGGAGCGTTTACCATTTAGGCCTAGAGTACCATCTATATATCGCTCTGCGGTAACATTGGTGGCATTGGTCAAAGTACCTTTAATTTCGCCAATATATGCTGTGCCATTAATATCACTATTGAAAGTGACGTGCTGGCCGTTAAGATTCAGGTTATCATTGCTGCTTCCAAAACTGATACTGCCGTAAATTTCCAGACTTGTATTTAGTGTTGTAGTGGTATTACCTGTATGGTTAAGTGTAAGGTTATTTAGCAATGTATCACTCCCGGCAAAATATAATGATTCTGCAGCGGAACCACCTAATGTTAGATTACTTGATGAGGAGCCTCCTAATACCCCACTCGAATGAGTTATACCACCATTGGCAATGAGTGTATTGGAACCTATAACTAATAGGCCACCAGTAAGGGCAACTGTATTAGTCACGGTTGTGTTTCCTCCCAAATTTAAAGTGCCATTATTTATGGTTAGAGCATTGAATGCGGCTGTTCCGCTTGTATTTACTGTGCCTCCATTAATAGTGAGAGTGTTAAATGTGGTAGTTGCGCTTCCAAAAGTTAAGGCACCTGAACCAGTTTTTATTATATTTCCAGTTCCACTTACTACACCCGAAATTGACAAAGCAGTAGATACAGAAAAGGTAGTTGTAGCAGAAAGGCTAAGTGGACATGAAATAGTTGCTGAGGATGCAATTGAAGTTATACCAGCAGTGCCAATTGTTAAGATACCTGTACCGGAAATTGAAGCCCCTGCAGCCATAGATGTTATTGTTCTGCAGGTGCCAGCCGCAGAAAGCACAGGATTGAATGCTACAGTACCTCCTAATACAGGTATAACTACATTGGAACCTGAAGTGGGAGTTCCTGCAGACCAATTAGTTGATGTGTTCCAATTGCTAGATACCCCTTTCCAGGTGTTAGTTTGTGCCTGCACCCCTGATGAAGCTGCAATAACAAAAATTGTCAAAAGAACAACAGGCAGTTTTACTTTATGTGGCAGTAAAACACTAAAAAAAGATTTTAAAATAGTTGGTAAAATAAAGAAATCAGCAGGTAATTTTCTTTTGTAATAACCCTTAAAGTTTGTAAGAGATGACGGATTAGCACCCCGATAAAGGGGCATCAATTGTAGATGGCTTTGCATAAAATTTAGTTTGGATATTAAGGATAATTGAAATGGATATTAAGGATAATTGAAAATTTGTTATTTATTTATACAGGGCTGGTTTATAGTGTGAATATTATGGTAAAAATAAGATGACTAAAAGGGAAATCTTATAGTTATATACCCGTAATAACTGTAGTAATATTTCCAATAATACTGTTGATGGTTTACTGTAATAATGGGCTGCAATACCCAGATGGATGTGAAGACAAACGTAGCATGAGTAGAAATTATTAAAAATAAGAAAGCCCGTAAATATATTCTACAGGCTTTTGCGGAGAGTAAGAGATTCGAACTCTTGATACAGTTTCCCATATACACACTTTCCAGGCGTGCTCCTTCAACCACTCGGACAACTCTCCATTTTTGTGGACGGCAAAAATACAGCATCATCTTTTATAAGCAGAATATTTTTTCCGCATTTGCCGTTGTAATATTCGCCACTTCCTCGGGGGGTATTTGTTTTATTGCTGCAAGCTTTGCGACTATATATTTTAAATAACTGCTTTCATTTCTTTTTCCCCTAAATGGAACTGGTGTTAAATAAGGTGCATCTGTTTCCAAAACAATATGTTGCAAATCAATTTTTGAAAGTACTTCTGCCAACCCTGCATTCTTGTAAGTAAGCACACCACCTATACCCAAATAAAATCCGGCATCAATGATTTCCTTAGCACTTTCGTAGCTGCCGCTAAAACAATGAAAAATTCCTTTTATCCCTTTTGGCACGTACTCCTTAACCAGGTTAATGGTTTCCTGCATGGCATTTCTTGTATGTATCACAATTGGGTTGTTGTAAGCAATTGCCCACTCTATCTGCGTTCTAAAAGCCTCGTATTGCTCACGCACAAAATTTTTATCCCAATAAAAATCAAGGCCAATTTCGCCTATTGCTGCGAACTGCCTTTTGGCAAGCCATTGCTGAACAATAGCCAGTTCATCTTTAAAATTTTTTTTTACATAGCAGGGATGCAGCCCCATCATGGCAATACATTTTCCGGGAAACTGCTTTTCAAGAGTAAACATAGCGTCAATAGAGTTACTGTCTATCCCTGGCAAATAAAATTTTTGAACACCTTCGAGGGTGGCATTTTTTATAATTGTTTCTATATCCCCCACAAATTCTTCTGCGTAAAGGTGACAATGTGTATCAATTAATGTCATTTTATAAAAATTAAATCTTATTAAAGTATAATTAGTTAACACCTCCTTCCAACTGGTTAAATGACGAAGGCTAAAAATAATGTTAAATAATTATTGTTATTTCAAAAAC
Organism: Ferruginibacter sp.; assembly: GCA_025359625.1. Taxonomy (GTDB): domain Bacteria; phylum Bacteroidota; class Bacteroidia; order Chitinophagales; family Chitinophagaceae; genus Ferruginibacter. The sequence continues at coordinate 11,194 of JANYFT010000283.1, read as the reverse complement.
TACTTAGTACCTTTCGTCCAGTTTTCATAGGGTACGGATTAAAAACGGGCCAGGGTTTCTACCCCGGCCCAATTTTTTTTAACGACTTCCTGTATACTATAACTTCTCATCACAAGGTAATTTTACTAAACTGGTACCCAATATCTGTAAAATGTATTAATATTTTCGGCAATACAAATTGCAACTTGTCAAAAGCTTTTTCGCTATCATGCAAAACTACAATAGAGCCTTTTCCCGTGTTATTAAGTACATTGTTTAAACAATTTTTATGGGAAACAGCCCTGTCAAAATCGGCACTTAATACGCTCCACATAATAACTTTTACAGGATTTGGCCTTCTTGATAAACACCTTAGTTGGCTAAAGGTGATCTTTCCGTATGGTGGGCGAAAAAGATTTGAATTAATTAGCTTTTGAGCGGAGGAAATATTTTCCGAATACAAATCCCTGTTTGTTTTCCAACCATTTAAATGATCAAAAGTATGGTTACCCACTGCATGACCTTCTTCAATAATCCTGTTATAAATATGGGGTTGTGTCGCTACGTTTTTTCCAATACAAAAAAAAGTAGCTTTGGCTTTGTATTTTTTTAATTCATCTAAAACAAACGGGGTTGCTGCAGGATGAGGCCCATCATCAAAACTGAGATAAATAATTTTTTGTCTGGTATTTATCTGCCAGGTACACGAAGGATAAATTCTTTTTAACCATCGTGGTGTATTAATAAAATAAAACATTCCTTTTTTTTATATAATCTGGTGCTTACCAGCGAACTTTTGCCGCATACTGTAAACACTATTGTAATAAAAATCTATTGGCAAATTTATACTAATAATATCCATAAGCATATAGTTGCAAAAGCTATAAAAAAAGAGGCTATCTTTCAAATAGCCTCTTTACAATAATTTATTAAAATATCAATAGGGTAAAATCATAGTTTTTGTTACACCATTAACCCCTTTCCATGTTGCTTTAAAATAATAATAACCTGTTAATGGGCATGAGGTGGCAACACCCGCAGCATCTAATCCAAAAGTTACGGTTACATCTGCTATCAATTTAGCATGTATAACTTCACCACTTACCAATCTAAAATTACAATCCTGCCTTATCACTAATGGTTGGCTTATAGCGGTTATAAAAGCATTACCAAAACGGTTAGTTCCCCATTCTGCTATGCCGCTTACTGCTCCTTCTGTATGTGTGCCAGTGGTAGTAATAACAATGCCGCTGCTATAAGTAAACACTCTTTTTTTAGCTGCCTGCCAGATCCTTTGTTTGCCATTATCAAATGTTATAGAATCAGTGCCAACAATAACATGTGTTATAGTACCCCTTGATGCCAGGTCAATCAAGCGGCCGCCGGTTACATTGGTAATTGTTTTTGTGCCATTGATTACAATGCTTTTACCGTTAGCTAACCTTGTAATTTTTAAGTTTTGTGTACTTATCGACAATATTGCCCCGGCTTCTTTCCAGTGTGTTCCCTGTGGCATTGACACCACCACCACACCTGTTAATGAACGGTTACCTGCGCAGTTGGTGCCATTGTAAGTAATCGTAATTCTTTTTGTACCATTGGCAGAATCTGCCACTGCAGTCGCATTGCAAACTATACCCAAAGCGTTTTCTATCCTACCGTTAAAAGAAGGGTTACTTTCTAAAACAAAATTGACATCATTTTCTACAACATCGTTAGTGGTAGAAACATTAGACTGATCATCTGTTTGTGTAGTAAGTTCGGTTGTTGAATCTGTTGTTACAGTACCAGTATCTGTTTTTTTACAACTTACAAAAGAGACTGCCATTATTAAGCTAACAACAGTAATTAAACGGATTTTTGATTGCATAAATTTTAATTTTTTTAATGAACGATGGTTTATAGATGTATATTTTGCAAAGAAGTTTAATTGATTGTTAATTAAAAATTTTAGCCAATCAAAAATGTATTGTCAACAAGTAAAATGTGGTTTTATAATCATAATACTATAACATCTTAAGTATAATTGAGTATTTAAAAATAGCCCCTCGTGAAATTGAACACCTGCACTATTTACTGTATTCTTATCTTTGCCAGATGTCACATAAAGTAAGAGTAAGATTTGCGCCAAGCCCTACCGGTGGTTTGCATTTGGGCGGTGTACGCACTGTATTGTTCAATTATTTATTTGCCAAAAAACATGGTGGCGATTTTATTGTGCGGATAGAAGATACCGACCAGTCGAGGTTTGTAACAGGTGCCGAAGCATATATTTTTGACTGCTTAAAATGGTGTGGGTTAACGCCAGATGAAAGCGTACTTCATGATGGCGCCTATGCTCCTTACCGCCAAAGCGAAAGAAAAGAAATTTACCGGCAATATGCTGAGCAATTAATAAAAGATGGCCATGCGTATTATGCTTTTGATACCCCGGCAGAGCTGGAGCAAATGAGGGAACTATTAAAAATAAAAGGCAGCAGCAGTTTACAATACGATCATCATGTACGAATGAATATGAATAATTCGTTGCGACTGCTGCCTATAGAAACGCAACAATTACTTGATGCGGGCACGCCCTATGTTATTCGTATTAAAATTTCAGCAGATGAATTTATTCCTTTTACTGACATGATAAGGGGAGACATTAATTTTGACACCAATGCCGTTGATGATAAAGTTTTATTGAAAGCAGATGGAATGCCGACCTATCATTTAGCGGTTGTGGTAGATGATTTTTTAATGAAGATAACCCATGCATTTCGGGGAGAAGAATGGCTGCCAAGTGCCCCGGTACATATTTTATTATGGAAGTATTTATTTGGATTAAATAAGATGCCGCAATGGGCACATCTTCCTTTAATATTAAAGCCAGATGGTAATGGTAAACTTAGTAAAAGGGATGGGGACCGTTTAGGTTTTCCGGTATATGCCATGGATTGGAGCGACCCTGTTACGAATGAAATTACAAAAGGTTTTAAAGAAATAGGCTTTTTACCCGAAGCTTTTATTAACCTGTTGGCTGTATTAGGATGGAACGACGGCACCGAGCAGGAAATTTTTTCTATAGTAGAACTGATAGAGAAATTTAGTATGGAGAAAGTACATAAGGGCGGAGCTAAATTTGATTTTGAAAAAGCAAAATGGTTTAATCATGAATGGATAAAAAAGTTAGAAGTTGACCATTATGCAGTAAGGGTAAAAGAAATTTTTGAATCAAATGGTATAGCGATCACCGATGACAATTATTTAAAAAAAGTAATGGGCCTTGTAAAAGAACGTTGTACTTTATTGCCCGATTTCTTTATACAGGGAAGTTTCTTTTTTCAAGCCCCTGTTTCCATAGATACGCTGGCCATTAAACCAAAATGGGACGAAAAGAGAAACCTATTCTTTATGGAATTGATAAGAGTATGGGAATTAAGTACGCTTTGGGAATCAACCGACCTGGAAATAAGTTTTAAAGAATTGGCTGCTGCCAACCAATTAAAAACGGGTGAATTAATGTTGCCCCTGCGCATTATGCTGGTTGGTGGCAAATTTGGCCCTGGTGTTTTTGAAATTGCATCTGCTATTGGAAAAGAAGTAACCATAAAAAGGATAGAACATACTTTATCTTTACTTCAATAATTTATTGCTGAAAGCCTTCATCATGACAAGACCGATACGAGTGCTGGTAGCTAAAGTTGGACTGGATGGCCACGACCGTGGTGCTAAAATAATTGCCATGGCATTACGGGATGCAGGTATGGAAGTAATATACACTGGCCTTCGGCAAACTCCTGAAATGGTGGTGAATGCTGCATTACAGGAAGATGTGGATGCTATTGGCATAAGTATCCTTAGCGGGGCACACAATACTATTTTTCCCAAAGTAATTAAATTGATGAAAGAAAAGGGCATGGATGATGTGTTGCTTACGGGCGGCGGCATAATACCCGATGATGATATGAAAACATTGAATGAAATAGGCGTAGGTAAATTATTTGCACCAGGCACCACTACCAGCGATATTGCCCTGTATATAAAAGACTGGGTAAAAGCGAACCGGGATTTTTAAATTTTGATTATGGAAAGAAGCATTAAAATATTTAAATCTTTTGAAGAGCAGGAACAATTTCATACTGACAAAATGTTGTGCAGCACTCCCATGCAACGGTTTCAAAACCTGTTTCGTATGCAGCAGATAACAAATCTTTTTCATCCTGCAAAAAGCAAAGAAAGAAAAATAACAATTCAGAAAAATGGATATCCTCAATGATGAATTTATATTATTTCTGCAATGTGCACAGCAAAATAAGCTTGGCTACATGCTTATTGGTGGCTATGCAGTAAATTACTATGGCTACAACAGAAACACAAAAGATATGGATGTGTGGATTGAGCCGACAAATGAGAATAAACTTCTTTTTATTAAAACTTTACTTTGTATGAAATATTCTGAAAGGGAAGTTGCTCCCTTACACCAGGAAGATTTCACACAACCTTTTATGGGAACTTTTGGTTCAGATGGAAGTGATATTGATGTGCTGACAATTGTGCATCATTCTATCTCTTATTATGATGCCGAAAAAAATAAAAATGTATTTGAAATTTTACCCGGTTTATTTATGACCCTGGTTCCATACGAATTTTTAAAAGACATGAAGATCCGCTCTCACAGGGATAAAGATCTGTGGGATATTTCCCAATTGGAAAAATTAAGAAACAGCAAATAATAAAATATGAGCTACTCCACTCTGCTTACCACTTTAGAAAATGGCATTTTCACCATTACCATCAACCGCCCTGACAAATTAAATGCATTGAACAAAGATGTATTTACCGATCTTGACAACGCCGCTGATGAAATACAAAATAATCCTGCAATACAATCCGCTATCATTACAGGCGCAGGATCAAAAGCATTTGTAGCAGGCGCTGATATTACTGAGTTTGCAGGATTAAGTAAGGCCGAAGCGATGGCATTATCTAAAAAAGGGCAGGTTATTTTTTTTAAAATAGAAAACAGTTCAAAACCAATCATAGCAGCAGTAAACGGATTTGCGTTGGGTGGTGGCTGTGAACTGGCGATGGCCTGCCATTTCCGTATTGCAAGTGATAATGCAAAGTTTGGCCAGCCCGAAGTTAATCTTGGTTTAATACCCGGTTATGGAGGTACCCAGCGCTTAACACAATTGATTGGAAAAGGCCGTGCCATTGAATTGCTGATTAGTGGAAATATGATCGATGCCACTGTTGCCCTGCAATACGGCCTGGTTAATTATGTGGTGCCTGCAGATGAATTATTGAACAAGGCAATTACTATTTTATCCTTCATCAACACAAAAGCACCCATCGCTATTGCTGGCGCAATACAAGCTGCCAACGCAGTATATGATGAAACTAAAGATGGCTATGCCACTGAAATAAATGTGTTTGGCGAATGCTTTGCTACTGAAGATATGAAAGAAGGTACCAACGCATTCTTAGAAAAACGCAAAGCAAATTTTAAAGGAAAATAAGGTACAACTTTCCCAAAGACAAACTTTGCCAAAGTTTAAAACTTTGGCAAAGTTGTATTAACTACCATAAGGCTTAATTTTACACGGCAAATATTAAATCTATACAATAAATTATTATGGAATACAGGATAGAAAAAGATACTATGGGGGAAGTAAAAGTGCCTGCTGATGCTTATTATGGCGCACAAACCCAGCGTAGTATTGATAATTTTAAGATTGCGGAAGACATCAATAAAATGCCCAAAGAAATTATTAAGGCCTTTGCTTATTTAAAAAAAGCTGCGGCATTAACCAACCTTGATGCAGGCGTTTTAACCAAAGAAAAATGTGACCTGATAGGTAAAGTATGTGATGAAATTTTAGCTGGAAAATTAGATGCGTATTTTCCTTTGGTGGTGTGGCAAACCGGAAGCGGTACACAAAGTAACATGAACGTGAATGAAGTGGTCGCTTACAGAGGCCATGTAATAAATGGAGGCAAGCTGGAGGACAAAGAAAAGTTTTTGCATCCCAATGATGATGTCAATAAATCCCAGTCAAGCAATGATACTTTTCCTACAGCGATGCATATTGCAGCTTACAAAATTTTAATTGAAACCACCATCCCCGGGATTGAAAAATTAAGGGATACCCTTGCACTAAAAAGCAAGGAATATATGCAGGTGGTAAAAATTGGCCGTACCCATTTTATGGATGCTACGCCATTGACAGTGGGACAGGAATTTAGTGGTTATGTATCCCAATTAACGCATGGGTTAAAAGCCATTAAAAACACATTGGCCCATTTAAGCGAACTGGCCTTAGGCGGCACTGCGGTAGGCACGGGCATTAATACACCAGAAGATTATTCAGAAAATGTTGCCAAACATATTGCAGTGCTGACCGGCCTTCCTTTTATAACAGCAGAAAATAAATTTGAAGCGCTGGCAGCACATGATGCTATTGTTGAATCACATGGTGCTTTAAAAACAGTGGCCGTGAGTTTAATGAAAATTGCTAACGATGTAAGGATGTTGTCATCAGGGCCACGGTCGGGTATAGGGGAAATTTTTATTCCTGATAATGAGCCAGGTTCATCCATCATGCCCGGCAAAGTGAACCCTACCCAATGTGAAGCATTAACGATGATAGCTGCACAGGTAATGGGTAATGATGTTACCATCGGCATTGGGGGCAGCATGGGGCATTTTGAGCTAAATGTCTTTAAACCGGTAATGATCTATAATTTTTTGCATAGTGCAAGACTGATTGGAGATGGCTGTGTTTCTTTCAATGATAAATGTGCTATTGGCTTAGCGCCGATAGAAGCCAATATTAAAAAGCATGTTGATAATTCATTGATGCTGGTAACCTCTTTAAATACTAAAATTGGTTATTATAAAGCCGCCGAAATTGCGCAAAAAGCTCATAAGGAAGGAACAACTTTAAAAGAGATGGCGGTAAAATTAGGCTATGTAACACCGCAGGAATTTGATGAATGGGTGATACCTGCCAACATGGTGGGAAAAATAAATTAACAACTATTGTTCTGCTACAATAAAGAGTAGTCAAACATAAGAATGCATAGGTTAAGTCGGGGCATTTTCTTTTAGAGTAATAATTTTTATTGCACCTGCACATCATCATTTACTACGGCACCTGTTTCTATTGTATCATAAGGTTTATTATCCGGATGATGTTTAAGAAAACGTTTTTGAAAAACTAAAATGGTAATTACTCCTGTTGATATGGAAGCATCTGCTAAATTGAATATCGGGCGGAAAAATTCAAAATCATCTCCTCCCCAAACAGGTACCCATTTTGGAAAATGCGCATCCCGGATGATAGGAAAATAGAGCATATCTACCACTTTGCCATGCAAAAAACCTGCATAGCCATGTTTAGGAAATAATGCCGCCAGGTGGCCAGAATAACTATCTTCAAAGATCATCCCATAAAACATACTGTCAATTAAATTACCAAGTGCTCCGGCAAATATTAATGCGGCACAAATTATAAACCCTCTATGGTATTTTTTTTGAATGATATTACCCAAATACCATACGCCAAAAATTACTGCACCCAGCCTAAATAAAGTAAGCAACATTTTACCTGCCTGCCCGCCAAATTTCCAGCCATAAGCCATGCCTTCGTTTTCTACAAAATACAGCCGAAACCAATTTCCCAATACATTGTGAGATTCGTTGAGGTAGAAATGTGTTTTGATATACAACTTAAGTGCCTGATCAGCGAGTACAACTAAAAAAATGATAAGTGATACGTTTCTTGATTTCATAATTAGCGCAAAGATAATCCCCTATCCACTAAAGGGGTAAAATTTTTGAAGGGGTAAATATTCCATCAAATGAAGGATTAAACGTCTTATGCCTAAACGGAACCTACTCTTCAAAATAAACCCTTTTTACCCTTTGAGAAATCCCTGTCAAAATTTCGTAGGGAATTGTTTGAGCCCATTGCGCTATAGCATGCACTGATAAAGGTTCACCAAAAACAATTACTTCATCGCCTTCATTTATGTTGGTGCCTGTTATATCCAGCATCGTCATATCCATACATACCACTCCAATAACAGGTAACAGGTTTCCTTTTACCCACATTTTACCTTTGCCATTACTTAATGCCCTGGGGTAACCATCTGCATACCCTATTCGCACAGTTGCTATAGCAGCGTCTTTAGTAACTACTCCTTTACGGCTGTACCCTACTGTGTCTCCGGCTTTTACTATTTTTATTTGCGAAATGGTCGTTTTTAATGTAGTAACATTTTTTAAACGCTGCTGCATAGTTTTGCTGCTGTCAACCCCATACAAACCAATTCCCAGGCGCACCATATCCAATTGTAAATTTTTATGCCGGTGAATGGCAGAAGTGTTACCGATGTGCCTGAGAAAAGAATTGCCTGTTGCATTTTGCAACGCATCGCAGCTTTTCATAAATATTGCTGCCTGTGTTTTTGTAAACTCATCATGCTTTGCTGTATCACTTGCTACCAGGTGAGAAAAAACTGATTGCACTTTAAATGCATTCCCTGACTGTAGCAAATTCGATAACCTTGTTATATCCTTCGCTTCAAAACCTAAACGGTGCATGCCTGTATCTAACTTAATATGCACCGGGTAATTAGCTATACCTGATTGCTGTATATATTGTTGAAAGCCCAATAAAACAGGGAACGAAAATATCTCAGGTTCCAGGTTGTATTGCACCATCAGGTCGTAAGTAATCTCTTCTGCATTCATCACCATGATGGGTAATGTAATACCAGCTTTGCGAAGTTCTACGCCTTCGTCAGTATACGCGACAGCCAGGTAATCTACTTTATGAAACTGTAATAAATTTGCTATTTCAAAACTGCCACTGCCATAACTAAATGCCTTTACCATTGCCATCACCTTTACACCGGGGTTTAGCAATTGCTGGTATTGTTTTAAATTATGGGTAATGGCATTTAAGTTAATTTCCAACACCGTTTGGTGTACTTTTTCTTCCAACAAATGACTTAATTGTTCAAACTCAAATACCCTTGCACCTTTCAGCAAAATGGTTTCATTATAAAAATGGAGCGTATAAAACTGTTGCTTAAATTCGGCAGTTGAAGTAAAGAAAAAAGTTTGTGGAATGTTTTTAAATACACCCTGTTGTTTGGAAATTTCCGGCCCTATCCCTATAAAACGGCTGATATTTTTTTGTTGTAGGATAGCTGCAACTTCTGTGTACAGATCGTTACTATTTTTACCTGATTGTAAAATATCGCTTAATATTAGTGTACGGTTGGGATGCTGCTGTTGTTGTGCTAAAAAATCCAATGCAATGGTAAGCGAATTAATATCAGCACTGTAACTATCATTTATAACAGAGCAGTTATTGATGCCATGCTTTAATTCCATCCGCATTTCTACAGACCGTAACTGCTGCATATTTTCAGCAATGGCTGCATCATCAATATCTAAGTGCAATAATACACACCAACAGCCGATAGCATTTTCAATAGAAGCCTCGTCAATGAAAGGTATTGTGATTGTAATAAACCGGTCGATCCCGGTATCTCTTTGATCGTTGGCAATTATGACGGTAGTTGCATTATTTTTTTCTATGGAGATAATCTGTAAGGTCGCCTTCGAATTTTTACTCCAGGAGAAAAGTTGAAAAGACCCATTGTTTCTTACGTTGTTGGCAAAAGTACTTACTGCATTATTTATATCAGGGTCGTCCGCATTATAGATCAATAAACCGCTGTGTAAAAATAATTTCAACTTTTCATTTATCTTTTGCCGGATGTTTAGAAAGCCTTCGCTATGCGCTTCGCCGATATTTGTAAACACGCCGATTGTAGGTTTAATAATCTTTTCCAGCCGTTGCATTTCATTTGGCTGAGAAATTCCTGCTTCAAAAATACCCAACGTGTGCCCTTCATTAATTTGCCATACACTAAGCGGAACACCTATTTGTGAATTATAACTTTTAGGGCTACGTACAATATTGTAACTGCTATTGAGCAACTGATACAGCCATTCCTTTACAATTGTTTTACCATTGCTGCCAGTTATACCAATTACGGGTAAAGCAAATTGTTTTCGATGAAAAGCAGTTAAAACATGCAATGCATGCAGCACATCTTTTACCCGTAAAAAATTAGCATTTGTGTATTGTTTCAATTCATTTATGTCAGCACTTTCGTCAACAACGAAATTGAGTACCCCCTTTTTATATAGGTCTTCAATAAAAGAATTGCCCTTTCTCCGGGGGCCTTCTAATGCAAAAAATAAAGAGGTTGCCGGAAATAATAATTTACGGCTGTCTAATAAAATATGCTCAATAGTTGCTTCCTTATTTTGTTGCAGCCAATCAGCTTTTATGGTTTGTGCTATCTGAGAAATAGTATACAAATAACTTTTTTATTAAAAGATGAACAATCATTCAATAATACCCCCTTCCACATTTTTTTCTTTATTCCAGATAGAATAGAAAATGGAACCGCTTATGCAAAAAACAATTACGAGCAACGATATCCAAACGGGCAGATGTACCCATTTTGTTATCAGCATTTTTATGCCTATAAATAATAATACGATTGCAATGCCTTGCTGTAAATAATTGAACTTATTGGCAGCACCACGCAATAAAAAGAACAAGCTTCTTAAACCTAATACCGCAAAAATATTGGAAGAATAAATAAGCATTTTCTTGTTGGGATCAGGAATAATAGAAAACACTGCGGGGATAGAATCTATAGCGAATACAAGATCAATTAACCCCAGCATTACTACTACCATTGCCAATTTGGTAAAGAATACTTTTTTGTTTTTAACAATAATAAAACGCCCAGCGGGTTCTTCATTTGTTGTACGCATTATTTTCTTAAGCAACTTGAATGCCCAGTTTTTATCGGGTGCAAATTCTTCTTCTTCATTGCTGTAAAACATTTTTATACCGGTGTACACCAAAAATAGGCCGAATATATACATCACCCAGTCAAACCTTGCTACCAACTGACTACCCAGTGCAATAAATATTATTCTAAAAACAATCGCCATCAGAATGCCTAAAAGCAATACCCGGGAATAATTATTTTCTTTAACACCAAAAAAAGAAAAGATAATGATGAACACAAAAATATTATCAATGGAAAGTGACCATTCCAGGAGGTAAGCAGAGATGTAAGCAACAGCATCTGATTTACCATTACCCCCTTCATTTTGGAACCAGATAAATCC
>JANYFT010000266.1 GCA_025359625.1 Ferruginibacter sp. | reverse complement strand
TTGAAGTAATTTGTTGTTATAATTAGCGAAAGCCGTTGCGGCAGTAGATAACCCTAACTGGCAGTTATTATAAATTTATTATTGATACAACAAAGCCCGCACTAAAATAATTTTTATCTAAATGATAGTTACAAGAATTGATTTTCGCTTATTATTTGTAATAAATTAACTTTACCCGATTTTTATATTGTGTTGAAAGTTTGTTTTTTGCAAAAAGAATTTGCCAATAATTTACTTGTGCTTCTTAACCTTATTAATGAATCCAGTTCTAATTTTGATATATGCCTGACATGCTTGTTTCCAAATATAATTCTCTTAACTATTTCATCCCTCTATTTTTTCAAGCCAAAGAAAATTCGGTGTTATTATTGGATGAAGAAGGAATGGTACTGGAAGTAAACCACGCATTTATCAACATATTTGGATATGAAAAGGAAGATGTTTGTGGCAAAAATTTTAGAATGCTATTTACTGATGAAGACCAGGCAAAAGGACTTCCGATAAAAGAGATAGCTAATGTGGTAGCCCGGGGCCAGGCTTTTGATAATAACTACCTGGTACAAAAAAACAAAACAGCTACCTGGGTTTCTGGTGAAAGTATCCTTGTTAAAGATGACAACGGAAAGATTTTTATTCTTAAGATCATTCAAAATATCAATAAACAAAAAATTTCGGAAAATTCAATTGTTAGCCTGAATGAATTAAATGACAGCATTCTGAAATCAATAGAAGATGGTGTAATTGTGCTTGATAAGGAACTGAAAATTGTAAAATCAAACGATGTATTTTCAAGATTCTCGAATATCCCTGTTAAAGAAATAACGGATACTAATTTTGCAGAACTGATTTCGCCGTACGACAAAAACAATGAGCTCTATAATAAAATAATTCAGGTGATCAACAGTAAAAAAGGCTTTTCTCATGCCTTGCTTTCAATAAATGAAAATACTGCCAATGAAAAAGTATTTGAAGTAAGTTGTAATCTTATGAATGATCCGTCTGCCGATTCAAATGTATTGCTGATTTTTCACGATATTACTGTACAAAAGCAGGCTGAACGTGAAAGAAATGATATGATAGGTTTTATTGGGCATGAGTTAAAAAATCCTGTGACCAGTATTTTATTATCTCATAATTTATTGGAAAAATTAATTCGCCATGACAATGCCACCGTCATAAAAGAATTACTGGAGCGCAGTAAAAAGAATGCGCTTCGGTTAAATAAAATGATTGCGGAGTTGTACAATTCTACCAAAATTTACGCCGGGAATTTTGAATTGGAGATTACTGAATTCAATTTTGCCCATATGGTAAGAGAAGCTATTGATACGGTAAAGATTTTGCATCCTGCATTCACCCTTATCATGAACAATTATGCGAACGATATTACTGTAAGTGCAGACAGGTACCGCTTAATTCAGGTGATAACAAATTACCTAAATAACAGTATTAAATACGCCAATAAGAAAGAAGATATAACCATTATTGTAAAAGCGAAAAATAATTTTATAGAGGTTGCAGTAAAAGATAAGGGATCAGGCATTGCTAAAGACCATTTACCTTTTATTTTCGACCGGTTTTTTAGGGCAGAAAAAACGATAAACCTGGAAGGTATAGGGCTTGGGTTGTTTTTATGTAAGCAAATCATTTCTGCTCATAATGGAAATGTATGGGCTGAAAGCGAAGAAGGAAATGGTTCTACCTTCTATTTTTCCATTCCTCTTAAGTTTTAGTTAATAGTTGGGGAAAAAAGAGTACGTAATAAAAAGTATTTTTTTGAAGTAGTATATTATATTGTACACAGAATTCTTGCCACTGTAGGTCACAGCCTTAATTTTTAACCTAACGATGGTTCCTTATAAATCAATATAAAAATGATTATTGCTGCCCCGGAAATTACAAATCATGTTAACTATAAAATTGTATCTTCCCAAAAAATAAGATTACCAATTAAATGCCAGAACCATCCACGCAAAAAAACAAATTAGGTTTATGGACAAGTACCTCCCTTGTTGTTGGTAACATGATTGGTGCCGGTGTATTTTTAATGCCCTCAACTTTAGCAATGTATGGGGGTATCAGCTTAATTGGCTGGGTGTTTTCTTCCATAGGTGCATTTTTACTGGCAAAGGTTTTTAGCAATTTAAGCGTTTTGTTGCCTCAGGCAGATGGCGGGCCTTACGCCTACTCACGCAAGGGTTTCGGCGATTTTGCAGGCTTCCTGGTTGCATGGGGTTACTGGATATCTATCTGGTGTACCAATGCCGCAATAGTGGTTTCATTGATAAGCGCTTTAAGTACTTTTTTTCCGGTGCTGGCCACCAATTCTTCTATTGCTATTATCACAGGGCTGGCTACCATCTGGCTCCTCACCTGGGTCAATAGCCTGGGCATTGTAACCTCGGGCAAACTGCAATTGGTAACCACTATATTAAAAATAATACCATTGCTGGTGGTTGGTGTAGGAGGTTTATTTTTTATCAACTTTAAAAATTTTATTACTTTTAATACCAGTGGCAGTTCCAATTTTGCAGCCATTACGGCTACGGCAACGTTCACCTTTTTTGCATTCCTTGGTTTGGAATGTGCCACCATACCTTCGGGCAGCGTGGCCAATCCGGAAAAAACAATACCCCGTGCCACCATGTTGGGCACGCTGGCAGCAACAATCATTTACATCCTCAGCAGTATAAGCGTAATGGGGATGATCCCGGCAAAAGACCTGCAGCAATCCGTTACACCTTTTGCTGATGCAGCCGTTATATTGTGGGGCAGCAGTGCCCGCTACTGGGTTAGCGCGGGGGTAGCCATTGCCGCTTTTGGCGCATTAAACGGGTGGATATTGATACAGGGCCAGATACCTTTTGCCATTGCAAAAGATAAATTGTTCCCTCCTGTATTTGCCAAACAAAACAAGAAGGGCGTGCCTGTTTTAGGGATAGTAATTGGAAGTGTCTTAATCTCTGTACTGATGATAATGAATTACACAAAAGGGTTGGCAGAGCAGTTTAAATTTTTAATTTTGTTAACCACCATAACGACACTGGTGCCCTATCTTTTTTCAACAGCAGCCTTTGTATTAATAAGGTTACAAAATAAATATTTATCTCAAAGAAGTGGCTGGACGGGTGCAATCATAATAGCCTCCTTAGCTTTTTTATTTTCGTTATGGGCCATAGCAGGTTCAGGCCAGGAAACAGTTTACTGGGGATTTATTTTGTTGATGGCCGGCGTGCCTTTTTATGTATGGATACTTTGGAAAAACAAAACAGGATGACTGGTGAATAGTCAGTGGTGAATGGTGAATCGTCAAGGGTGAATAAATGCAGACATCACATTATGATCACCAATCACTATTAAAGTTTAACCTCCAACAACAAACCATCAACAATAAACCATCAACAATAAACCGTAAACAACAAACCGTAAACAATAAAACCATGACCCTCACCTGCCACTCTGATATTGGGAAAATAAAATCGTTGTTCATTAAAAATGTGCAGCAGGCATTTATAAGCAATGCACATATTGAGCAGCATTGGAAAGAGCTTAACTACCTTGGCAAGCCTAACCTCAATAATGCCATAACAGAGTATGCCACTTTTGAATCCATCTTACAGCAGCAGGGTGCTGAAATTTTTTATTTGCCAGAAGATGCTACTGTAAATATGGACTCTTTGTATTGCCGTGATGCAGCTATTGGAACCAACAAAGGAATGATCATTTGCAATATGGGAAAGGCAGGAAGAATGAATGAACCCCTTGCAGAAAAAAAAGCATTCGAAGCCAATGGGTTTACGGTGTTGGGAACTATAACAGCGCCGGGCACAATCGAAGGTGGTGATGTTGCCTGGCTCGATGAACACACATTGGCCGTTGGCCATTCTTATCGCACCAACCCGGAAGGTATCAGCCAGTTAACGGCGCTGTTGCAGCCATTAGGTGTTGACGTAATTACTGTTGCGCTGCCACATTATAAAGGGCCTTTAGATGTTTTTCACCTAATGTCAATTTTAAGTCCTGTTGATACAAATTTGGCCGTAGTATATTCTCCCCTGATGCCCATTAAATTTCGCAACGTTTTACTGCAACGTGGATACCAATTGGTAGAAGTACCCAATGAAGAATTTGACAGCCTGGGTTGCAATGTGCTGGCACTTGCACCACGGGAATGTTTGATGGTAGAAGGCAACCCCAAAACCAAAGCTTCATTAGAAAGTGCCGGCTGCAAAGTAACCGAGTATAAGGGTGAAGAGATAAGTGTGAAAGGTGGCGGCGGCCCAACCTGTCTCACAAGGCCCATATACAGGTATAAATAAATTATACAGCAGAGAATAAATGATGCTCAGCATCAAAGTAAAAAAGTTTTGCCCCGGCCAAAAAGCAATGTGGATCTGCATTGGCGTCGCACTCTTGTACATTTACAACTATGTGGCACTCCTTTTAAATTTGCTACTTTATTATGATCACTTTTTAAACGATGCTGCCAATGAATTTCTTGTTGCCAATAAAACAGACATCGCAATAAATATTTACAAAGTCAATATAGAATTATTTCCAAAAAGCTTTTTCACCTACGATGTTTTGGCACAGACTTATTTAAAAACGGATTACAAAACCAATACACTAAAATATTTCAAAATGTTGTTGGTATTAGATTCTGACAATCAAAAGGTAAAAAAAACAGTTGTTGCTTTGGAAAACAAAATTGATTTTTATTTCCGTCGGCCTTTAGGCGTGAAATTATTTTGACAATCGAACCTGTAAAAAGCAGTGTTAACTTGTTGTATAATTTTTTTATTTTGCTGGGATATATTGAAATTAAATTTCGAACATCCCATTTAATTCTGGCATTTTTTCAAAACTTGTAGCTACAAAAAACTTACCCATTTTCTGTTGACAGGGCTATTGCTGGTTATGAACTATCCCCGGTTGTTTTAATTGCACATAGTCTTATTTATTAGCCATTGTTTTTTTTAAGTGTTGCATTTTTTAAACAGATACCTATTTTCCCATTACATTTTTAACTTTTGGCATCCAGGAGTTTACAGTGGAAACAACGGCACTAAGAAATTCTTTTACATCTGATGGCTTTGTGATAAAACCGTTGGCGTTATTATCATAAGCCATATCAATATCTTTTTGGGACGAAGAAGTGGTAAGCATTATCACGGGAATATGCTTTAAATTTTCATTTTCCTTTATATATTTTAACACCTCATGGCCATTTTTTTTTGGCAGGTTAATATCCAGAAATATAAGTTCCGGCTGGTTGGCACAAGCATATTTACCTTCTTTATTTAAAAAGTTGATAGCTTCTTTTCCGTCGTTAACTACACTAAGGTTAAAATTTATTATTCCTTCCTCAAGCGCCACAGTTGTAAGCAGCACATCGCCTTCATTATCTTCTACCAATAAAATACGTATAGGGTTCATAGTTTTCATGTATTAAAATTTCGGTGACTTAAAATTTATTAACATCATACAGCAAATGAAGCCTGTAGATTTTAATAACTAATTCATGTGCTATTTTTTTATTGTAAAATAAAAGGTACTTCCCTTTCCGGGTTGCGATTGCAGCCAGATTTTACCCCCCAGGTTTTCAATTATTTTTTTTGTTATTGCAAGGCCAATACCCGTTCCGGAAAATTCATTTTTAAGGTGAAGCCGCTGGAAGATTACAAATATTTTGTCGAAGTATTCTTCCTCAATACCTATTCCATTATCAGTTACAGAAAATTGCCAATACTCTTTTACTACAGTAGCTGAAATAGTAATTTGTGCAGGAATATTTTTTCTTTTATACTTTATTGCATTGCCAATAAGATTTTGAAAAACCTGTTCAATGGACGGCTTATAGGCATGGATAACAGGAAGTTCGGCGACATTAATAAAAGCCTTTTTTTCTTTAATTTGCTTTTGAAAGATCACTGTTATTTCTTTAACCAATTCATTTAAATCAACTGGTTCCAGGCTGCCTTCTGACTGGCCTACCCTTGATATCTGGAGCAAGTCAATAATTATCTGGCGCATCCTTTTAGCACCGTCTACAGCAAAATGAATGTATTTTTTTCCTTTTTCATCAATTGCATCCCCATACTGATTTTCTACCAAAGTAAGAAAACTGGTTACCATTCTTAAAGGCTCCTGCAAATCGTGCGATGCCACGTAGGCAAATTGCTCCAGTTCGGCGTTGGAGTAGGCCAAATCTTTAGCTTGTGTTTGAAGGCTTTGATTCAATTTTCTTAAATGAATTTCATTCTCTTTAAGTTTGGTAATATCCTGTGTGGCCCCAATCATTCTTATGGCCTTACCATTTTCATCCCGGATAATATAGCCCTTATCATACACATGCGCATACTCTCCGTTAGCCTTTAATAATCGATACTCCTTTCCCCAATAAAATGCATCCGGGTTATTAAATACCGCTAACATAGATTCTTTGGCGTGGGCCATATCTTCAGGATGCACCAATTGAGAAAATGCCGGATCGCTGTCTATACCTGATTCATTATCGTACCCAAACAATGTTTTAAAGCCATCGCCCGTTCGTGTTATTGCATTTGTTATAATATTTAATTCCCAAATAGAATCATTGGTGGCTTTGGCTACCAGGTTATATTTTTCGTTACTAAGTCGTATAGATTCATGTGATTTTTTTTGTTCGGTAATATCCCTAACCAACGATAGTAACCTGCCATCAGAAAGTAATTTGGAAGTAATTTGAAGATAATTAAGATGGCCATCTTTCCGCTCCATTACCCTTTCTGAAACTACTGTTTTCCCTCCCCTCAAGTCCTCAAATTGCAATGGTCTTTTTTTGACATCATCATCAGTAAAAAAATCGTAGACAGACATTTGCAATAATTCTTCTTCTGTATATTGTACTATCCTGCAGGCACTCACATTTACGGTGATAAAACGGCCGGCACTATCAGAAATAAAAATTCCTTCGGATGCTTCTTCCACCAGCACCCGGTACTTTTCTTCACTTGCTTTTATTGCTTCTTCGGCCTTTTTACTTTCGGTAATATCCATCATACTGCCGATTAATCTGATGGGTTTACCCTCCTTATTTCGTTCTATAAATGTGCGTGCGTAAATATTTATCCAGCCTTTATTTTCTGAATAAAACCGGTATTCACTAATAAAGAGGTTTTGTTCTGTATCAATTTTGTTTTCAAAATTTTTAATTATCTGTTCCCTGTCTTCGGGATGTATCCTTTGTTTCCATTCTTCAAAGTTGGGTACAGCATCGGCAACCGTTAATCCGTATAATTGCTGATGCATTTCATTTCCCCAGAGATGGTTTTTTTCAAGGTTCCAGTCCCATAAACCATCACTGGCAGCTTTGCCAATCAGCTCATATCTTTCATTGGCAATTTTAATTTCATCTACCGCTTTTTTTCTTTCTGAAAGGTCAAACCCCATTCCTAAAAGGCATTGCTTTCCTTCATAGTCTATTACAACAGAATTAATATAATAAGGAACCTTATTTTTATTCTTAGTAAATATTTCCACTTCAATACCAGGAGAAGTTTTTTCGAATACCGTTTGTATCCTGTTAACGATCCGCTGCTTTTCATTTACATGGTAAAAATCAAGGGGATGCATGGTACTAATTTCCTGGCTGTTAAAGCCAGTAACCATTTCAAAATTTTTGTTCCATCTTATAAAGTTTCCTGAAGCATCATAGAGGTAAAAAATACCCGGCAGGTTATTGATTAAAGTTTCAGAAAGTATCTTTCCCCTTACTATCAGGTCTTCTGCTTTTTTAAGCTCGGTTATATCTGTAATTGTGCCCACATACCCTATAATGTCGCTTTGTGCATTTCTTTCGGGAATAGCCTTACCAATTACCCAGGCTATACTGCCATCGGGCCGCATAAAACGATATTGAGACAAAGAGATTTCCTTACCTATTATTGCATTCTGCCAGCCTTTAATTAGTAATGGTTTGTCGTCTTTATACACTGCATTAAGCCAGCCATTGCCGAGTGCTTCTTCACTTGACAAGCCCGAAAGCTGGCACCAATGTGGATTAACATAGGTGGTATAACCATTGGTATCAGTATGAAAAATACCAACGGGAGCTATTTCTGTAAGTGTATGATATCTTTGTTCGCTTTGAATCACCGCCTCTTCTGCCTTTTTTCGTAAAGCCTCTTTTTCAAAAAATTCAAGTGCAAAAACAACATCGCTTGTGGCTTGTATTAATAATGCCATTTCTTCTGCATCAAAAAAGTTTTTCTCGCTGGCATAAAAAGAAAAAGTACCTATTACTTTCCCTAATTTTCTTATCGGGATTGCCATTGAAGAAAGATACCCCCTTTCCAAAGCGGCTTCTTTCCAGGGAGCCATTTGCGGATCGTTTTCAATATCATTGCAGATGGTATATTTCCCTTGCCTTATCGCCGTACCTGTAGGGCCTCTGCCTTCAGGCACATCATTAACAGAAATAATTTTAATTTTAGTAAGATAATTTCTTTCTTCTCCGGCATATACTAATGGAACCACTTTTTGGGTTTGTTCGTCAATGATCCCAATCCACGCCATTTTAAATTTACCAATGTTTACAGCAATGTGACAAGCCTCCGCAAAAAGTGTCTTTTCATCTGTGGTCCTCACAATCATCTGATTAATCTGGCTGATGAAGGCATATAAACGGTTTGCTTTGATAATTTTTTGTTCTGCCTCTACTCTTTCCGTTACATCTCTTAAATTAGTTATCACCCCATTTACAACCGGATCATAAATCATATTTTTGATTACCCCTTGCAGCCAGATATAGTGTCCTTTTTTATGTCTTACCCGTAGTTTAACAGGAAAAACTTTTTCGGGATTTGCCAATGCACCGGCCATTATACCCTGCATCATTTCAATATCATCCGGATGAATGTATTCTTTGGTATTCACGCACGCATATTCACCATTTGTCCATCCTGTAATGCGTTCAGCTGATGGACTCCGAAAAGTAGTATTAAAATTTTCATCCAGCAGGGAAATGATGGCATCATTATTTTCCACCAGGGCCCGAAATTTTTTTTCACTTATCGCAAGTTGCTCTTCTGCCTGCTGTTTTTCTTTTTCTGTTTGCTTTTGTTTTAATGCTGCTTGTATTGCTGCAGGTAATCTTGTTAACCTGTCTTTTAATAAATAGTCATCGGCTCCAGCTTTGATAATGCCCGCCACAAATTCTTCAGATGAAGATCCTGTAACAAGTATAAAGGGGATATTCAACGCATATTGCTGTAAAATTTCCAATGCTTCCCATCCGCTGAATTGCGGCATTTCATTATCTGAAAGAATAAGATCGGGTTTAAATTCAACCAATGCCAGTTCGTATGCAACTTTGGTAATTACCACTTTAAATTGATAGTTCAATTCTTTTCCTTTTAACTGGTGCTGAATCATTTCTGCATCAGCAACGTTGTCTTCAAGTATCAATATTTTTAAACCATCATTTATCATTAGTATTCTTTAATCGGGTGACTGATTTAATAATAACCAGTAAACATATTAATTATCGGGCAAACTAAAATAAAAGCTTGCTCCTTTATTTACTTCTCTTCTACCCAAATAATTATACGGCGAATATTATCTACATATAATTATTTCTGCCGGGTGTTACCAATGCTATTGCGGCCGTTGACCCGGCTTCTCTATGCGGTTATATTTTTGGATAGTTGTGTTTGCCTTGAAGCAACCAATACCATAATAATAAAAATTATCAATGCAAATATTATGTTTTCAAAAGGTTTTTATTTATTGATAGTTTTGGCTTCATAACAAGCTAAATATTCTTGGAACAAGGATAATTAACAAAAAATATTTTACTAAATTTTTTTAGTTTTTTTATGTAAGGTAGGTAAAAGGCAAACTTCTGTTTGTAGAAGAATTACTACAAATTTAATAGGGCCTTAAATTCGAGTAATAGTGATTAGTTTTGAATGTTCACTTATCTCTTTTTAATAAAATTATGAGGTATTATATCTGCTAATAAAAATTTATCAGGGTACGTATTTTACTGATTTTTATAGAAACCTATTTGTACAAATCTGGTAAATCATTCTCAAACCAGGTGTACTTATCATTGTAAAATTTAATAAAATCCGGTACACTTGCATGGCCAGGAAAAGGAGTGTAAAAATGGGTAGCGCTTTTACTATCGTTGCGCCATACTAAAACGTACGCCAGTTTTAGGGGCTCTTGTTGCAAAGTTTTTAATAAAGACCCGGTGTACCAGTTACTGTCTGCTACCGATTCTAAACCTGTTTCTGTAAAGGCCGCCAGCTTGCCAGATTGTGCCGCAAACTTGTTGACTATTTTTAGTTTTTTTAACCCTGCTGCAAGATCATATTTTCCATCCCGGCCAAAGTCTGCATAATCATCAAAGCCAACAATATCAACCCATTCATTTCCGGGGTAACGGTCGGTATATTCTTCTGTTGAATTAAATGTACAATCGGGCGAAAAGGCATAAATAAAATTATGCACCTGCAAACTGTCCCGCAGGTAAGCAATGGTAAATTGCCACAAACTTTTAAATTCTTCTTTGGTGCAATGACTTTTACCCCACCAAAACCAGTCACCGTCCAATTCATGAAAAGGCCTGAAAATTACCGGCACTGTTTTACCATCTTTTCCTTTTACCCTTTTGGCTACCGCCGCAATATTGTTCAATATTTTTTTATAGGCTTCATTAAAACTTCCGCCAGGGATGATGTATTTTACCGCAGGTTTCGACACTGTATCAACCCAATAAAAACCTCCGGGAGAAACCGGGTTTATAAAATGCCAGGCTGCCGTGGTAACGCCGCCCCGGTTGTAGGTGGCTTCAATATTTTTTATTAATTCCTCTTTTGTTTTTTCAATCATAGCATCGGGCCGGCCGGAAAGGCCGCTAAAATCAACGCCAATTACTGCCGGATGAGAACCGGTTACTGATTGCACATCGCTGCGTGTGTAATCGTTGCCCACCCAGCCATGGCCATATTCTGTAGCATGCTGGTGTCCAAATAAAATATGTTGTTCAGCAAGTTTATGCAGGTTGCGGTACAATGCTTTTGTTTCTTTGGTGGCTTTACTGTCAGTTAGTGTTTGTGCAGGTAAATGAATGCCTGCAAATAGGAAGGATAGCAATAAAACGTTTAGTGATATTTTTTTCATAACAGCAAGATAAAAAATTATGGCTGACAATTTATTGGCAAATTATTCCTCCATGCTGTTTAGTTTTAGAAACTGGAGTGGCGGTTGAGCCATCAAAGCTTTTTTGTGCACAACTTATTTGGTAAAAGTAACCCTTGGTTTTCCATCCTTCGTGTTGCCTGCAATAAACTTGGGGGTTGAATTGCAGCATGTTCTAAACATAACATCCCGGACAAAAGCAGGCCGGTGCATACCACACTTTTAAGCAATGAAATTTTAATAGTGGATCATCTTTCAATTTGTATTTATTGCCCCAAGATCGTTTTACCTTTAGTGCTATTTCGCCAAAATTTAGAGGCTGGGGTACATATCCAGGTAGGGCAATGGCAAAAATAAAGAATACAAAATAAGGAAGATGGCTGGCTGATTTTAATTATAAGGCTCAACGAATATTCGTGTGAATATTTTTTTCAAAACAAAAGTTTAAACAAATGACAATAACAATTGACGACAATATTATTCTTGAACTGATTGATCAAAAGCATTGCCAGGAAATTTTTGAATTAGTCTCCCTGAACAGAAATTATTTAAACGAATGGCTGCCCTGGGTAGATAATATGCAGGCAGTTGAATTGATACAAAACTTTATTGTTGGTTCTACCCAAAGAAATAAAACAGGTTTTGAATATGCATTTGTAATTATTGACAACAACAAAATAGTGGGCAGGATTGGCATTTATAAAATTGACCAGCAAAATAAAATTGGAGAAATAGGTTATTGGATAGCTGAAACTATTCAGGGAAGAGGAATCATTTCCAAATCTTGTAAAGGGCTTATTGATTATTGCTTTACTCAATTACAACTCAACAGGATTGAAATTAAATGTGGGGCTGACAATACCAGGAGCCAAAAAATTCCTGAAAGATCAGGCTTTAAATATGAAGCCACCATCAGGCAGGGTGAATGGGTTAAAAACAGGTTTATTGATTTAAAATTATATTCCTTGTTAAGAGAAGAATGGATTTTATATCTATTACTTTTTGTTATGCTTAGACTAGTTAACCAAGGGAATCCTTTTCTATATAATTTGAAACCCTAACTTTAAAGAACTAAATTATTTGATTCTAAAAAAATCTAAAACCGCAATTAGATGGGCACAAATTTCCTAATAAAATGACATCTGACAATAAATGATACTATTTAAAAAAGTGCTAAAAAAATTTGGTAATCCAAAAAATGATATTACTTTTACATCACACAAGAATACCCCTTACACTTATTACCTCAATCTCCTGTTAAATAATTTTCGTTTGATATCGTAGGGTTTATTTATTCGTAACTCCAATTCATTGAATTTCTACTAGTCCATTATTATTTGCTGAAAATAACTGTGCATAAAGCAGTACGTTTATTTATATCAATCTCCAATTTTTTTGAATCCCACCAACTAAAATTCCTTATTCAAGAGAATCAATTCTGAATAAAAATTTTAAACCTCAAAACCTCAAAAAAATGAAACTTTTTACACTTAGTATTTCAATGCTATTATTTAGCATTGTAACTTTTGCTCAATCTTCGATTTGCCCGGATTATTTTAGAAGAAATAATGGAAATGGGGCCTGTGCCGCTGGCCAGTTAAAATTGTATTACACTACCTGCCCGGCCAGCATACCCATCATTGATTCGGTTTACACTAATGGCGCAAAAGCGAATATAACTTTTGCTGCACCCGATGCATCCAAATGCAGTCAATTAGGCTATATCGGATATTGTGTTGTGGGAGGAAATATGCCGCCTGCATCCAACTGGAAAATATATTTTCATAACCCGGGTTCGGCTGATCCATTTGGTTGTTTAGTTCCTGAAGGTGGAGTACTACCCATTACTATTAAATCTTTTTTTGCAAAAAGAAATGGCAGCAATGTTTCTATTAGCTGGCAAACTGCTTACGAATCAAATGCACTGGCTTTTGATGTTGAAAGAAAATCAGGTGATGGTTTTATTATCGTTGGAACGGTTTCAGCAACTAATAATGAAACCGGAAGTTCTTACAAATACACAGATGTAAATAATTTGAAAGGAGTTTCCGAATACCGTTTAAGATTACGTAGTAAAGATGCCCAGGAAAAGTACAGCGAAATAAAGATTGTAAAAGGCACAGGCTCTGCAATTGACTTTACCATATTTCCAAACCCGGCAGTTAGAAACGCCAAAGTTTTTATTTTGGATATCAGTGAGCCTGTTAATATACAGGTGATTGACAACACTGGCAGGGTAGTAAAAACTCTTTCTTCTAAAACCAGCAACACCATTGAAATAAATGATCTGCAGACAGGCATTTATCGCATTCGCATTGTGAATGCCAGTTCTGGTGAATCGGTTGTAAAAACACTTACGGTTATACAATAAAAACCAACCATTACATAAAAATCAAATGGGCTGTCTTTTAAGGCAGCCTTTTTTATTAAGTATTTTACTGTTCAGTCCAAGTTGATTACAAGGTGATATAAACAGGTCTATCAGATTTTTATTACGTTTTGAGCGTGGGACCAAGCCACTACAAATACTTATATTCTTTTGTAATATTTAATCCCAGACAATGCATAAGTCAGTAATAATTTTTTTTGACCAGCAGCTTTTAAAATCGGTATATTTATTATTAAAATTACCAATGCAAAAACTGTATGAAGCAAACATTTGTTACAACAAATAACTTACAGATAGCCTGTTATATTTCTAACCCTGAACAGGTAAATACCATTTTTTTTATTCATGGCAATTCATCTTCTTCAAGGGTATGGCGCAAACAGGTTGAAAGTCCTTCCTTTGTTGATTACCGTTTAATAACAATCGATCTTCCCAGCCATGGAAACTCGGATCCGCTGCCTGCTGATGCCGATTTTAGTTTGCCAGCAATGGCAGAAATAATGAGTGAAGTAGTTATGCAACTCATCAATGATAAACCCTTTATTATTTGCGGCAGTTCTTTAGGTACCAATATTGTTGCCGAAATGTTGGCTAATGTTTTTTCGCCAAATGGATTGATATTGGCAGGCCCTTGTATTGTTGGTGAAGGTTTGGGTTTGCATAAAATGATTTTACCAACAGCCGATGTTACCCCGGTATTTGCAGAAAACGTGCCTGCGGAACTGGTAAATAAATATGCTGGTGAAACTTCCATTTCAACCGATACAAAAGACAGGCAGATATTTCTGGAAGATTATCATGCGGTAAAAGACCCGTTCAGGTCTGCATTATATGCAACTATTGCAGCAGGAATTTATAGCGACGAAATAGTCATTTTGCAAAAAAACAACTGCCCGATATGTATTGTTTTTGGTAAAGATGAAAGAGTAGTAAACCCCTATTACTTAGATGAAGCGCCGATAAATGTATGGAATAAAATAATCTATAAAATCCCCGAAGCAAGCCATATGGTAAATATTGATGCACCCGAAGCATTTAATGAATTGCTGGTACAATTTGCAAAAGAGATATTTACAACAGGTGCTGCTTAAAGGCAAAGTTTATCAATGCAGCCGCATTTTGTGTATTGCTCTTCCTGTGCATATTGCGTTTGTGGTTGATGACGGTATGCTCACTGATAAATAATTTGTCTGCTATTTGCTTACTGGTCAATCCTTCGGCCAGCCACAATAAGATTTCTTTTTCCCGCTTTGAAAAGACCTTGTCTTCTTCGTTCAGGTAATATGTATTTTTTATAAAGGAATCCACATTTCCCGTGACAGGATCAACTTTTTCCACCAATTGTATCACAGGACTTTCTGTATTAAAATGATCAATATTAGTAACTACACCCAAGCTTAAAAGCGGATTACCATTTTCATCTGATTGGATGAAAGAATTGCGTTGCAATAAATTTACATAGTCGCCCTTTCCATTTTTATAGCGATAGTTGTAAGAGAATATATGATCCTTATGCTCCTCAACTGGTATTTTTTTTAAAATCATTTGCCTGTCTGTAAAAATTTTTTCATTAAACAACCGCAGATCAGCAGGATGAATACTATCCAATGTAAAATCAAGACCACCATCCATTATTTTTTTATTGGAAAAATAAAAAACTGCCTGGCATTGGTTACTAACCAATATATACTTACCAGTAGTATAATCCAATAAATAAGTCATGGGTACACTATGGTTAAGTATATTAAAAGCAGATTGCTGCAGGGTAATAAATTTGTCTATTTCCTCAACCTGTAACTGCTTAGTTACAATTTTTTTTTTGCTTATATCTTCCAAATAACTAAGCCAGGTAGTTGTAGTTTTTAATGCCATAATGGTATAGCGTTTAACCGGTTTGGATAAAATTCATTTGCGGTAACCTAAGGTACACCATTTTTTAAAAAATGACAAGTTCTTGCTATTGCTTATCAAGCCAATGGCATTTACTTTCACTATCGAATATCTAATACCGTTAAAATACCCGCCCGATCTCCGTGTATTTACCCTTGTGCCCCTATTTATTAAGTTGGAAGTTTGTTGTAGCATTTAATGAGAAAAAATACCAACTGGTTTGTATTTGCACGAGAATAAGATAGTTGAGATTTTAGGATACCGGTTTATAATTAACAATATTAAAAAGGATATCAGTCAATAAACTTCCTCGTGTGTCCGATTTTTTTCCGCCATCCTATTTACAACTATCTGTAGTATTTCATTTTTTATAAGATCATAACCATCCAATTCTTCCTGCGATAAACTAACGCTTACCATCTGTATAAAGTTTATAAAACATTATTTTCCACAAGGAAAAATATATGCTATAACAATTAATTTTTTTTAAAACAACTTAAAATATTTTTTATGTACAAAAAACAACTACTACTCTTGTTTGGACTTTTTGTTTCCTCATTGCTGTTTGCTCAAACTAATGAAAATAAAAATGCAGTTCAAGTTGGAAAATATACAGTAGAAACTATCTCTAATTCTGATAACACTTATGGTTACGAGATATTTGAAAATGGGCAATCAATTGTAAAACAAGCATTCAATCCAATTTTCGTTGTTCCTTATGGATTTAAGAAAAAAGAAAACGCTTTAAAAGTAGCGAAATGGCATGTTCAACAGTTAAATCAACAGAAAATTGATAAGGTAAAGGTAATTGTATTGCCTATATCAACGGCAAGAGGAATAGGACTCACCGAAGAGGACTTAACTACACAAAATTCAAACCATTAAATCATCTGTTATGAGAAAAATAATCGTTTCAACTCTTCTGTTTTTTTTATTGCAAAGTGCAATAGGGCAGTCAATAACATTTACACTTGATTTTTCAGGTGGCTTTTGTACTGTATGCAGTGGCAGCAATGGAAATTATGCCTGCTCTGATGGAACCGGTATATGGAATGGAGGCGTAAAAACTTTCGCTGATCCTTTGCCGGTTGGCGCTACTATAACAGGCATTTCAGTTAAAGTAAACTACACTGGGAATTGTTTAGGCACTGGCTCTTACTCTGTTAACTTTAATAATGTAGGCGCAGGCTCTAAATCTCAGCAAGGGAGTTGTATATGCAATCAATGTTTTAATGATGTTTTTAACCCCTCTATCTCTAATTATAATTATGGAGGTACAAATACAATTCAAACATCTGCTTTCAATGCAACAATCTGTATTCATAATTATGAAGTAACACTAACGTATAGTTTACAGAGTATTTCAACATCTTCTCTTTCTTCAAATAGCTTTTGCCCGGGAGCTACTTTGTCCGTTCCTTATACAGCCAATGGCAACTACAACAACGGTAACTCATTTACCGCTCAATTATCTGATGCTTCGGGCAGTTTTGCTTCACTTGTTAATATAGGATATATAACTGCTGCTACAAGTGGTTCCATCAATGCTACCATCCCGGCCAATGTAATCTATGGAACCGGTTATCGCATCCGTGTTATTTCTGATAATCCTGTGGTAACCGGAACAGATAATGGAACAAATCTGATACTTGGAGACAATCAAAAACCAACCGTTGTTGCACAAAACATCACGGTACAATTGGATGCAAGCGGAGCAGCAACCATAACACCGGCGCAAATAAACAACGGGTCAGCAGATAATTGTACGGCTGCTGCTAACCTGCAATTGGCTTTGGATAAAACCAGTTTCGATTGCAGCAATGTAGGCCCCAATACCGTAACACTAATGGTTACCGATGCTAATAATAATTTTCAAACAGGAACAGCAACTGTTACCGTAAAAGATAAAATAAAACCAACTGTCATTACACAAAACATCACAATACAATTGGATGCAAATGGCGCAGCATCCATAACACCTGCACAAATCAATAACGGCTCAACAGATAATTGTACCGCTGCCGCTAACCTGCAATTGGCTTTGGATAAAACCAGTTTCGATTGTAGCAATGTTGGCGCAAATACTGTAACATTAACGGTAACAGATGCCAACACTAACGCACAAACTGGAACAGCAATCGTAACCGTACAAGACAAAATAAAACCAACAGTTGTTACCCAAAACATCACCATACAATTGGATGCAAGCGGTGCTGCAACTATAATACCTGCACAAATCAATAATGGCTCAACTGATAATTGTACGGCTGCGGCTAACCTGCAATTAGCTTTGGATAAATCAAGTTTTAATTGCAGCAATGTTGGTCCAAATATAGTTATACTAACGGTTACTGATGCTAACGGCAATGCACAAATGGGGACAGCAACCGTTACCGTAGAAGATAAAATAAAACCCACTGTCATTACACAAAACATCACGATACAATTGGATGCAAACGGCGCAGCATCCATAACAGCAGCACAAATAAATAATGGCTCTACCGATAATTGTACGGCTGCGGCTAACCTGCAATTAGCTTTGGATAAAACAAGTTTTAGTTGCAGCAATGTTGGCCCCAATACCGTAACATTAACCGTTACCGATGCTAACGGGAACGCACAAACAGGAACAGCAACTGTTACTGTTGAAGATAAAATAAAACCAACAGTAGTTACCCAAAACATCACTGTGCAACTTGATGCAAACGGCACAGCATCCATAACACCGGCACAAATCAATAATGGGTCAGCAGATAATTGTACGGCTGCTTCTAACCTGCAATTGGCTTTGGATAAAACCAGTTTCAATTGCAGCAATGTAGGCCCCAATACCGTAACACTAACTGTTACCGATGCTAACGGGAACGTACAAATGGGAACAGCAACAGTAACCGTAGAAGATAAAATAAAGCCGGCGGTTGTAACTCAAAACATCACTGTACAATTGGATGTAAATGGTGCTGCATCCATAACACCGGCACAAATCAATAATGGCTCATCGGATAATTGTTCAATACCAGCAAATGGTTATAGTTTAAGCAAGAGCAGCTTTAATTGCAGCAATGTTGGCGCAAATACAGTAACACTAACCGTTACAGATGCCAATAATAATTCTCAAACAGGAACAGCAACCGTAACCGTAGAAGATAAAATAAAGCCAACAGTTGTTACACAAAACATCACGGTACAATTGGATGCAAGCGGCGCAGCATCTATAACACCTGCACAAATAAATAATGGTTCAACAGGTAATTGTACGGCTGCTGCAAACCTGCAATTAGCTTTGGATAAATCAAGTTTTAATTGCAGCAATGTTGGTCCAAATACAGTTATACTATCGGTTACCGATGCTAACGGGAACGTACAAATGGGAACAGCAACCGTTACCGTAGAAGATAAAATAAAACCAACCGTCGTTACCCAAAACATCACCGTACAATTGGATGCAAGCGGCGCAGCATCCATAACACCGGCACAAATCAATAATGGCTCATCGGATAATTGTTCAATACCAGCAAATGGTTATAGTTTAAGCAAGAGCAACTTTAATTGCAGCAATGTTGGAGTAAATACCGTAACACTAACGGTTACAGATGCTAATAATAATTCTCAACCAGGAACAGCAACCGTAACAGTACAAGATAAAATAAAACCAACAGTAGTAACGCAAAACATCACCATACAATTGGATGCAAGCGGCGCAGCATCTATAACACCTGCACAAATCAATAATGGTTCAACTGATAATTGCTCAATACCCGCTAATGGCTATAGTTTAAATAAGAGCAGTTTTAATTGCATCAATGTAGGCGCTAATACAGTTACTCTAACAGTTACTGATGCTAATGGAAATTCTCAAACAGGTACTGCAACGGTAACGGTACAGGATAAAATAAAACCTGTGGCTCTTTGCCAAAGCATTGACGTTTACTTAGGATTAAATGGAACTGTTTCCATTACAGCGCAGCAGGTTGATAACGGTTCCAGCGATAACTGTAGTGTTACCTTAAGCATTGATAAAAGTTCTTTCAATACTGCCAACGTTGGGCCAAACAATGTAGTGCTTACCATCACGGATCAAAGTGGTAACAGCTCCACTTGCACAGCAGTGGTAACCGTTAAAAAACGGCCAACTACATTACAATATACTGGTGATGGGTCAGAGCAATATTCTGATCAGCAATTGTTAACTGCCGTGCTGAAAGATCAAATGTCAGGAGGTACTGTTGTTGCCAGTAAAACCATCAACTTTACCCTTGGTTCGCAATCTGCTTCTGCAATAACTAATGCAAGCGGAGTAGCAAATGCTAATTTAATTTTAATTCAGGATCCTGCTCCTGTTTATACCGTTACTACAAGCTTTGCAGGCGATGCTACATTCGTTGCATCTTCTGATAATGATCCTTTTGATATTACGCAGGAAGATGCCCGTATAAACTTTACAGGAACACAACTGGTAGCTACTCAAAGTAGTTCAAGCGGTGTTGCAACAGTAACATTGCGGGCTACTGTGCAGGATATTACTGCAACACCCGATGCAGCCGGGGATATTTATTCCGGTGATATCAGGAAAGCAAAAGTCAGGTTCCTGAATAATAATGTTCCCATTGTAATCTCCGGGCTTACTGATGCCAATGGATGGGTACTTAATCCTATTATATTAGTAAATCCAGCGGATACTAAAACGGGTATTGTTACTTTAAACTGGCCTGTTGATATTGGTACTGCAACCGATGCTGAATATACAATTGGCATGGAAGTGAGCGGTTACTATACCAGGAAAAGCCAGGATGATAATACCGTAATTACCGTTTATAAACCAGTAGGTGATTTCATAACTGGCGGAGGGTATATCATTCCAATACAATCAGCAGGACAGTATGCATCGGATGCAGGTAAAAAGACAAACTTTGGGTTTAATGTGAAATATGGTAAATCAGGAAATAACCTGCAGGGTAATATGAATTTTATCTTCCGAAGAACGGTGAGCGGAGTACAAAGAGTTTACCAGATCAAGTCTAATTCTATGACTTCATTAGGTGTAAATGTAAGCAATCCAAATGCTCAAACTGCCCAGTTTATTTCAAAATGTAACCTGACAGATATCACGAATCCATTGTCGCCAATCTCCTTAGGCGGAAATCTTACCATGCAGGTAAACATGACAGATAGGGGTGAGCCTGGTAATAATGATGATATAGCAATTTCACTTTACAATGGAAGCGCTATATTGTATTCCAGTAGTTGGACAGGTAATAATACGGCACTCATGCTTTTGGCGGGTGGTAACCTGGTAGTACATAGTGGATTTAGCGTAGGCGCAGCAAATACTACAGGGCAAAAATATACAACACCAATTCTTACCATACCCCCAGCGTTAGAAGTAAAAGTATTGCCGAACCCAACGTCTTATTATTTCAACCTGGCACTAAAAAGTGGAAGTAAAGAAAAAGTAACAATAACTGTTATTGATGTTGCAGGAAGAGTGATAGAACAACAAACTGCTGCGGCTAATAGCACTTTGCAATTAGGTAATAAATATCACCCCGGCATTTATATTGCAGAAGTAAGGCAGGGAAATGATAAAGTAATACTGCGTTTAATAAAAGAAGGGGAATAGTTGGGAGAGGCAGTTTTATATCATCATCCATTTAGAAAAAATTGGGTGATGATATTTTTAAAATAAAAAAGCATATTAAAACTAAAATTAGCATGCGATTCTTTACCAATAAAAATCTAACCATGAACAATTTTTTTTTAAAACTCATTTTTATCTTTTCCATTTTTTTTTCCATTGCCAGCTTTACAGCAAAAGCGCAGGATGTAAACAATAATCTCGATAGCGCTGCACAAATAAAACAGGAAAAGAAAATTCCCGTTTACAAAAATATTATAAAAGTAAACCTCACAGCTATCCTCTTAAAAAATTATGCCTTCCAATACGAACGGGTGATAAACCGCAAATTTTCATTTGCCATACAATACCGCACCATGCCAACCACGGGCCTACCTTTTAAAGGCGCTATTTTAAAAGCCGTTGGAGATAACCCTGATACAAAGAAAACGATTGAGGATCTGCAATTAAGCAACTATGCTATTACTCCCGAAATAAGATTTTATGTAGGCAAAAAAGGCTATGGACGTGGGTTTTACATTGCCCCTTTTTACCGGTATGTCAGTTTTACAACCAACCACGTAAATATTTTTTATGATGATGATGCAGGCAACCAGGCTAGTATGAAATTGTCGGGTAAAGTAACCGGTAATACCGGTGGCATTTTGTTTGGCGTGCAACATGGATGGGGCAAACATATAGTGATAGACAGTTGGATATTAGGCCCACACTATGGTTCGGGCAAGGGCGATTTTAGGGGAGTATCCAGTAAGCCATTATCGCAGAAAGAGCAAGACGATATAATAGATCAGATAAACAGCATAGATATTCCGGTGATCAAGAAAACGGTGGATGTAAATGCCAATGGGGCATCAGTAAAATTAGATGGCCCCTGGGGTGGTTTCAGGGTGGGGCTTTCTTTAGGATATAAATTTTGAGTTAGCAAAAACTAATAGGAAAAATATTAGTCAGGCAGGTGTATTAAAATTTAAATACCCATTAGTGGTAGGGAAAAATAATTAATTTGTACTTCAACGTTATCTTATAAAATAACCAATTGATTGGAAAAACTTATTTAAATAGTTTCTTATAAAAACACGTATTTCTTAAAATTTTACACAATTTAATTTTTTCGCCATGAAAAAAAATCTACACTTCTTGCAATTATTAATTACTGTAAAGAAGCTAAACCTCGTAAAGAATTTACTTTACTTAACTTTCTTTTTTATTTCTCTGCCAGTTTTTTCACAAAATCCCTTGCTTTTAAATAACCCTTTCCCTGTAGGCTCAGGCAGAAGCATTCAAAAAATTGTAAGTACAAGTACTGGAAAAACTTTTTTCAATACAGTTGATAATAACAATCATTTTTCTGCATTATGGGGATTATGGACTACCGATGGAACACAGGCGGGTACAAATAAATTAACATTAACATCGCCACCGGTTCCCGGCGGTGCAAATAGTTTTATGTCTACAGAAGCAACTCTGCTTTCTAAATTAGGTAATGATAAAATAATTTTTGCCGGCGATAATGAAGGGGGGTATGGCGAGGTATGGGTAAGTAATGGAACGCAAGCAGGTACTTTTGTTTTAGAGCAATTTTTTGGTTCCAGCTCAACAGGAACCACGGTTTCAAATATAACGACGACATTTGGTAATAATGTTGTTTACAGCGTAATCACAAAAGATAATAAATTACAATTGCACAAAACGGACGGTACTTATACAGGCACCGGAACGGTTTACGATTTTGGTTTATATACTGGTTATAGTGTTGGCTATTTTAAAACTATTGGCAACTTTGTTTATTTTGAATTGAATAATAATGCCACAACGCATAATGAAATTTGGCGTACTGACGGAACACAAGGCGGTACTTACCAGGTAAAAGATCTTGGACAGGATTATGGTTTTGCAAGTGATTTCATGTCCTTTGCAAATAATATTTATTTTATTACAATCTCATCAACCTTTGGCGATTACATTTGGAAAAGTGACGGAACTAATGTGGGCACTGCACCATTAAAACAAATTTCTACCACATTCAATTCTGATAATTTATTTCCTTCTTACGCTGCTGTAGAAAACTCTTTAATTCTTTCAAAAAATCTTTTATATTTTGCTGCCAACGATGGAAGTCATGGTAAAGAGCTTTGGAAAACCGATGGCACAGTAGCAGGAACTGGAATGACTTTCGACTTTTACACGGCAGCTACCGGTTCAAACCCAAACTGGTTAACAGTTTTAAACAACCAATTATATTTTACAGCCAACTCAAGTTTTTTTCCGCAGGGAACAGCACTATACTATTATAATGGATCTCAGTTTTCCCAACCCATATCAACTGCAAGCAATCCTTCCAATCTTACTGTTCAAAATAACACCATTTTATTTAGCGCTGCAAGAAATACATCCGATGGCAATGAACTCTGGATTACAGATGGCAGCACTCCCAATACTTTTGAGATTGCCAATATAAATCCTGTCGCCAATGCATCATCAAACCCTTCATTAATGAGTGTTACAGGCAATAACGCTTATTTTGCCGCTTCGTTTGATGCTAACGGTGATGGCTTAGACGATCCCTGTATTTATAAATATACCGTTCCGCAAAAAATATGGACAGGAAATATAAACACTGATGGTTCTAATATTGATAACTGGTTTCCTCAAGGCACGCCAGCTAATGGCGATAATGTGCTTTTCCCTGCAAATCCACTTAATAATTTTTCAAATCCTTTTTTGTTTTGTAAAGATTTTATTAATAACGGAAGCACCATCAATGTGGGGAGTGGGTTGGTATTATTTAGCGGAAATTTTTATAACACCGGTGTTATCAATAATGCTTCCGGCGGTGTATTTGGAATGGTGCACAATGCTTCAATTCCTCTTCATTCATTTGGAAGCCCCGGTATTTTTAATGGTCAATTTACTGAAGCGGGCGGGGTAAACATGCAGATGACTGCAAGCTCTTATATTCCCACTTTGCGTGTTGAAGGTTTAGATAGTATTTACCTTGGGCCATATAATTTTCAAATTGATGCTTTTAATCTCTTCGTACCTAAAATTGTAACTGATAGTTCAGGAAGATTCATAATGCCAGTGGGTTCATCTCCAGTTACTTTTCCCGTTATGGCCGATACAAAATCATACACACCTGTTACGATTTCTAATACTGGTGTTGTTGATTATTTTGCAGTAAATGTAAAAAATGGCGTCCTTAAAAATGGCACATCTGGCGATACAGTAAAGCAACAGGTAGTAAATAAAACCTGGAATATTTTTGAAGCCCTTGGTGGTGGTTCCAATGCAACTATTACAGCACAGTGGAATGCAGCAGATGAATTAAACGGCTTCAACAGAAATAATGTTTACCTCAATCATTATACTAACGGTGCATGGGATTCAGGAACTCCGGATATTGCTTCCGGTTCAGGCCCTTATACTTTTAGCAGAAGTGGATTTACAAGCTTTTCTCCATTTTCAATTTCATCATCAACTTCTGTATTGCCAATACATCTTATTTCATTTACTGCAACCGCACAAAAAGATAAAGTGCAATTGCAATGGAGCACAGCCACAGAAACAAATAGCAGGGATTTTAAAATACAACGCAGCCTTGATGGAATAAATTTTGAAACCATTGGCACTGTGGTAGCGGCAGGCAACAGCAGCACCATCCGTAATTATAGTTTTGATGATCTGCAAAGTATCAGTCTTAAAGGTAAATTGGTATTTTTTAGGATTGTTGAAACAGATATTGACGGGCATTTGTTTTATACCGATGTGAAGAAAGTAAAAATTGGTGATGGTAAAAACAACTTTACGCTGGTACATAATCCTGTGCAAAATGAAGCCCTGTTAAATTATGAATCTGTAGGAAAAGATGAAGCGCTTATAAGAGTGGTGGATCATTTAGGCCGTGTGATAATATCTAAACAAGTGCAGGTAATTGAGGGAGTTAATCAAATAAAGATGCAAACAGGAAATTTAGCCAAAGGCATATACGAAGTTGAATTGACAAGCAACAAGAATCATGGTGTTGTAAGAATGATGAAAGAGTGACGAATGTGGAATCCTCATCTTTTGGTAAAACGGTGGATGGGCATTTTAAATCAGTAAAACCTGAGATTGTTTATAGAATTAGTGAATGTGGAGGTTGTGGATTTGCAATAGCAAACCCAGGGCCACCCGGGCATGCACTCGACGATGCTTGTTTCTGTTGTCCTTAATAAAATTGTATCTATTCTATTGAAAAAATAATAAATGCTATGATGACATTGTATTCATATTAAAATTGAGCAATATAAAAAAAGCCTCATCTTTTTAAAATGAAGCCTTTAATAATTATAACCTTAAACGGCCTTTACTTCACCGAATACTTGTACTTATACTTCTCAAACAATTGTGTCTGCTTGTTATCTAAATTGATAACTCTGCCTTGTATAAATACCTGGGTAACCTTGCTGCTTTTCATATCCAGCAGGTCACCTTCGCAAATTACTATGTTGGCGTCTTTACCATTTTCTAAAGAACCGGTGATGTTATCGATGCCTAAAATTTTTGCTGCATTTAAAGTGATGGAAGATAAAGCCTGCTCTTTGGTTAAGCCGTAAGCCGCCATGGTGCCCGCCTGAAAAGGAAGGTTACGCTGGCGCCAGAACCCGTCGCCCCCATCCTGGCAAATGGTAAATAAAATCCCTGCTTTTTGTAAAGCTGTGCCTGTCTTATAGGGCTGATCTACATCGTCATCATCTGTGGTGGGTAAATTGTGTGGTTGGGATAAGATAACCGCCACATTATTCTGTTTCAGCAAATCAGTTATCAGCCAGCTATCGCCTGCCCCTACCAGCACCAGTTTAAAATCAAATTCTTTGGCCATGTCAACTGCCATCATCATTTCCTTTACGAGTTCGCAGTGCACAAAAAATGTTTTTGTTTTATCAAATAATCCCTTCACCGCTTCAAACTTTAAATTCACTGCAGCATGGCTATTTTCGTTGCGGTATGCTTTCGCTTCCCTGAAAAAATTACGGATGCTTTCAATTTTTTCAAGGCTTTGTTTTACACGGTCAACATCCGTACCGGGACGTCGAAACTGTTCAGGTATGTTAATGAGTGAAGGCATATTAAAATGGATACCGTTGTCTGTTTTGTAGGCGGCATCTTCCCAGTTCCAGGCATCTAACTGCACTATCGATGACGTGCCGCTGATGGTGCCACCCTGCGGAACGATATGTGCCAATACTACGCCATTGCTGCGTACGGTATTGATCACCTTGCTATCGGTATTGTACGCCACCAAAGAGCGGATGCTTGGATTGATATCTCCCAGTTCCTGGTCATCGGCGGTAGAACGGACAGCGCTTACTTCTATCAAACCCAGATTGGTGCTGGAAGCGATGATGCCGGGATACACATGCTTGCCTTTAAGGTCAATCACTTTTATATCTGCCATTGCTGCCATTGCTACCGTTGCCCGTACATCTGCAATTTTGCCATTGCTAAAAACAACCATACCGTTTTCAATTACCTGGCCGTTGCCAATATGTATCACGCCGTTTGTTAAGGCAATGGTACCTGTTTGTGCCGGAGAAGGATGCATATTTTCCTGTGCCGATGCGGTTAATAAAAACAGTAAAGCTATTGGTAAGAATATTTTTTCATACTATTTATTTTTTGTCGTTGAAGACTAAACGCTTTTAAAATTGAATGATTTTTCTGGTATTTTTTGACCAATCAGGCTTTTATTGATTGTCAATTGAAAGATTATTTTCGTCTATTCTTCCCCAGAAAGTCTTATCATTATGGATATCTTCTTCACAATAATTTTTTGCCCGGTAAGAAGGGGCAGCAGGCAATGTTTTCTCTCCGCCTTTTTTGGCGCCAATCATTTTCTGTATCAGCCTTGCCCTTTCTTTTACAATGCCTTCTCTTAATAATTTATCTTTTTCAACATCAAAGTAAATGATCCCATCAACAATTGTTTTTTCTGCCCTTGCGTAGATGCTTAACGGGTTATCAGTCCATAAAACAAGGTCTGCATCTTTCCCCGTTTTAATGCTTCCTGTTCTATCTGCTACATGCAGCATGATGGCGGGATTAAGCGTCACCATCTTTAAAGCATCTTCTTCGTTCATAGCTGTGTACTTCACACTCTTGGCAGCTTCCTGGTTTAACCGCCGGGCCATTTCAGGATCATCAGAATTGATGGCCACATTAAGGCCTGCCTTTTGCATCAGGTAAGCATTTTGCGGAATAGCATCTACCACTTCCATTTTATAAGCCCACCAATCGCTGAAGGTAGATGCATTGGCACCATGCGCTTTCATTTTATCCGCTACTTTGTAGCCCTCCAGAATATGGGTAAATGTGTTTACCGTAAAGCCATATTTTTCAGCCACTCTCATCATTGCAGTGATCTCACTCTGCACGTACGAGTGGCAGGTAATGAACCGCTTTTTATTCATTATCTCTACCAGTGCATCCAGCTCCAGATCTCTTCTTTTACCTGCACCCATTTTTTCATAATCCTTCGCCCGGGTAAACGCATCCATCAATACTTCTTCCACACCCATCCTGGTATCTGGAAAGCGGTTGCTGGCCGACGAGTAAGAACGCTTTACATTTTCGCCCAAAGCAAATTTTATAAACGGGTCCCAACGGGCAAATTTCATTTGCTCTGCATTGGCACCCCAGCGAAGTTTTATTAACTGTGTTTGTCCGCCAATAGTATTACAACTGCCATGTAAAATATGACTGCACGTAACACCGCCGCTTAACTGGCGGTATATATCAATATCTTCCGGATCAAGGATATCACCCACCCTTACTTCAGAAGTAACAGATTGCGAACATTCATTCAGGCCGCCACTACTGGCAATATGCGAGTGTTCGTCAATAATACCCGGCGATAAATGTTTGCCGGTACCATCAATTATTTTGGCAGCAGCATCGGTTAAATTTTTTCCGATGGCTGCAATTTTTCCGTTCTTTATCAGCACATCTGTGTTGGTTAATTCACCTTCTTTTTCGTTTGTCCAAACGGTTGCATTTATTATTAAAATATTTTGCTGTTGTTGATTTTCTGTAAACCCATAGCCGTTAAAAGGGTAAGTGACCATACCGTTTTTTGTTGCAAGGGAATCACTCTTTTTCTTCTTTACCGTGTCTGCACCCATCACCTGGCTACCGGCTTTTTCTGCCTTCCAGCTTATGGGGCTTCCGTTAGTTGTTTGTCCTGTTCCGCTCCAGATATCTTCACTTATTACACCACTTAACCTTGCAGCATTAGCGCTATCTTTTTTATAATTAATTACCATCAACACCAGTTTATCTTTTATGGACAAGTCAACCTTCGTGGTATCGGTTTCAATAATTTCTGCTGATGGTTTTCCTGCTTCTCCTTTCACAGATAATTTATGCGAAACATTGTTGATGATTAAAGTATAATTGCCCCGGATATCTTTCCAGCCATCTTCTTTCAGGGTATATTTATTACCCTGTATCCAGTTTTGATACACAATTGTTTTTTCTGCAAAAACCGGTGCCGATGCAATCAGGAAGTTGGCAATTTTACCCGCTTCCAGGCTGCCTACTTTATCATACATGCCCAGTAATGTAGCCGGGGTTTTTGTTAATGCGTCCAGCGCTTTTTGTTCGCTTAAGCCTAACTGCATTGCTTTCCGCAGGTTGCCGAAAAAAGAACCAGTTTCTTTCAGCCCGTTGGCCGTTAAAGCAAAATTAATATTAGCCTTTTCAAATGCGGCAGGGTTGGTGGGTGCCAGTTCCCAATGTTTCAGGTCGGCCAGCGAAACAAATCTTGCATCAGCAGGGTCTTCTACCTCCATTGCCTGTGGAAAATTTAAGCCCACAATAAAAGAGGCATTGGTAGCTTTTACTTCGCTGATGCGCTGGTATTCGTTACCACCGGCTTTGATAATAAATTGTACCCCAAATTCATCCCCTACTTTATCTGCACGTATATCGCTCCACTTATCTGTACTTTCAAAAATTTGCGGCAGGTTTTGATTATCCAAAAAAGCCTGTAGCGATAAGTTGGTGCCTTCTCCGGGAGGTTTTGTTTTATACCATTGGGCATCCAGGTAATTTTGCCGTAACAGGGCAATGCAACCCATGAGTGAGGTGGGGTAATCCTGGGTGGAACTTCCTTTATTAAAAGAGTAATTCGCAGATGCTTTTTCTTTCAGCATTACTACATTTTCTTTTTCATTGGCAAGCGTTACTATGGCACCGGTACCTCTGGATATACCATCCATCTGATGGGTAAGCACGGTACCAAAACCAATGCCCCGCAATTCTTTTGCTTTGGCATCATTTACGGCAAATGTTTTAGACACATCGTTTTCAGACCTGATGGCCTGGTTCCATCCGTAAGCGCCCTTTGTATTGGATACAAATTGAGATTGCCCCCTGGGCCCGCCACCACCTGACCTTTGCAAGGGCTCGGTGCCATAATTCGAGTAGATGTCAATAAATGAAGGATAAATATATTTGCCTTTACAATCCACAACAACTGCATTTTTTGGCACAATAACTTTACCGCCCACGGCCTCAATTTTTCCTTTGCGAATAACAAGCGTAGCATTCTGTAGTATTGTTTGGGCATTGGTAACAATGGTAGCATTAGTAAAAGCATAACAGCCTTCTCTATAATTGGCTACATCATTTATCGGGTAAGTAACCTGGGCATTAATCTGCCGTGCGTTGA
Source organism: Ferruginibacter sp. (assembly GCA_025359625.1). Classification (GTDB taxonomy): domain Bacteria; phylum Bacteroidota; class Bacteroidia; order Chitinophagales; family Chitinophagaceae; genus Ferruginibacter. The sequence continues at coordinate 7,430 of JANYFT010000266.1, read as the reverse complement.
GGATAAGCATAGAAAGGACACATAAAAATTGCAGTTTTTTCATACTATATAATTTTGGTAAACTTTTAATCAGTCACTAAATATAGTAAATGATTGGATGCCGAAATTGATATTAGAAATTTCTGAGGCTTTAGCCAAAATCTATATCTCCTTTTGCGGAGTGAAGTTGTTTTGCCTTAAGCCAAATAGTTATTACATCTTTATCAAGGGCTGAAGCCTGTGGTAATTGACCATAACAAATTCATTTGCAAACGCTGGTTATTGGGTAAATATTTGACCCCTGTCTTTTATTTAAGGATCATACAATATTTTTACCATCAACCTCCGGGATTTTAGCTTGTTCAACTTATAGCAATTCTATTCTTCATTACTCCCTAATCAGTAAATTTGTAGTATATGAATATCGCTCGCTATATTGACCATACAGTTTTAAAACCAACTACGCTCATTACTGATGTAGAAAAACTTTGTTTAGAGGGCATACAATATCATTTCGCTGCGGTATGTGTGCCGCCGCTATTTGTAAAAAAAGCCGCTGCCTCACTAACCGGCACTGCCGTTAAAACCGCCACCGTTATTGGCTTTCCCTTCGGCTATTCTGCCATAGAAGCAAAAGTAGCAGAAACCGTATTGGCCATCATTGACGGGGCAGATGAACTGGACCTGGTGATTAATATCAGCGCCATAAAAAATAATGACTGGCAGTTTTTAGCGGGTGAGATAAATGCCATTTTACCCATTGTGCGCAAGCGGGACAAAATGATAAAAATAATTATTGAAAGCGGTGTACTTACTGATGAAGAGATCATAAAATGTTGCGACCTCTATGGGGCAGCAGGAGTTGATTTTATGAAAACATCAACTGGCTATGCAGAAAAAGGCGCAACCGTTGAAGCCGTACAATTAATGCGCAAACACCTGGCAGACAAAATACAAATCAAAGCAAGCGGTGGCATAAAAACCTATACTTTTGCCAAACAATTAATTGCAGCCGGCGCTACCAGGTTGGGGTGCAGCAGCAGCATTCTAATAGTAAATGAAGCTGCCCAACAAAATTAACCGGAACAGTTTTTGTCAATAGTCAATTATGAAAAAAATATTTTCTTTTTTGCTACCTGTTTTTTTTGCATGGCAGGCTTCAGCACAAACAGTGTCAGTAAAAGATACAGCCACCGAAGGAAAAATAACGGTTTTTAAAGATAGCCGCCTGGATGTGCTTGCCAAAAAAGAAGCCGCTTTAAATGAAACATATTCGTTAGGCCCCAGGTCTGCAAAAGGGTACCGGCTAATGTTGTTAAGTACCAGTGAGCGCCCGGCGGCCATGAAATTAAGAGCCCAACTCCTGCAACAATTTCCGGAGCAAAAAGTATACATGAGTTTTCAACCGCCATATATCAAGATAAGGTTTGGCAATTTTCTGGAAAAGGAAGATGCAGATAAATACAGGAAAGAAATTATCCGCACCAAAATGGTGGCCAACAATATTTATGTTTTGCCGGAAATCATCGAAATAAAACCGGAAAAAGATAAAGAAAAAGATAGCAATAATTAACAGTTGAGACCAGGGCGAAACCTGATCTTGTAAATTTTAAAAACAACCGATATTTAAATACTAATCAATCTTTCACTATTTACCCTGACCATTTACAAATTAACAATACTAACATTGCAACCGTGAGCGAACCTTTACAAAAGCAGATAAAAAATTTAGCCAAACAATATGCCCCTGAGTTTATTGAAGTGCGACATTACCTGCATGCACATCCGGAATTAAGTTATAAAGAGTTTGAAACTTCTGCCTACATACAGCAGCAATTAACTGCCTTAAATATTCCTTTTGAAGTAAAAGCAACTACAGGTGTTATTGGTTTAATAAAAGGCAAAAACCCTGATAAACGGACAGTAGCTTTAAGAGGTGATATGGATGCGCTGCCCATAACAGAACAAAATGATGTGCCTTACAAATCAACCAGGCCGGGTATTATGCATGCGTGCGGACATGATGTTCACACTACCTGCCTGTTGGGTGCCGCTAAAATTTTGAACATTTTAAAAGACGAATGGGAAGGAACCGTGAAACTGATTTTTCAACCGGGAGAAGAAAAAAATCCGGGTGGTGCAAGTTTATTGATTAAAGAAGGTGTACTGGAAAATCCTGCACCACAAAATATTTTTGCCCTGCATGTTCACCCTGGTTTGGAGGTAGGCAAACTAAGTTTTCGTGGTGGCATGGTAATGGCAAGCGCTGATGAAATTTATATTACCATTCGTGCAAAAGGCGGCCATGCAGCAGCGCCACAAAATACTGCAGATGCCATTTTAATTGCATCCCATTTAATCATCAGCTTACAACAAATTATCAGTAGAAACAATGATCCTTTTAATCCATCTGTATTATCCATTACTTCTTTTCAGGGCGGCCACACAACCAATGTGATACCTTCTGAAGTGAAGCTGATGGGCACTTTCAGGGCGATGAATGAAACATGGCGTTTTAAGGCGCATGAACTGATTACAAAAATGGCGACGGAGTTAGTGCACAGTATGGGCGCAGAAATTGAGCTTAAAATTGATGTTGGTTATCCCTTTGTATTGAACAACGAAGTACTAAATGCAGCAGCCCGTAAAAAAGGCCAAGCCTATCTCGGCGCAGATAATGTAGAAGAAACAGAACTAAGAATGGGTGCAGAAGATTTTGCGTATTACAGTCACCAGGTACCGGGTTGTTTTTTCAGGCTGGGTGTAGGCAATAAAACAAAAGGTATTTCTATTGGTGTGCATACGCCTACTTTTAATATTGATGAAGGTGCCATTGAAATTGGTATGGGTATGATGGCGGTGTTTGGGGCAGAGCCCCTGCCCTAACGGGGTTATCTAACAACTCTACTCTTTACCAGTCTTCATAATGGCGGATATTTGTAGACCATTTTTTTTCAACTACGCTTCGATAAAAGATCCTATGGAATTATACTGTAAAGAGTGCGGCATCAATAAAGTTCCACATACTTTGCCTGCCCTCATTACCCTTAGCCTCACATTCATTTTTATGCTACAGATTATTTATTTAATTTCTTATCTGGAAACAAACAAATAGTATTTTTTATAAGATAAATAAGTTTAATGAACCTTAACCAAATAACAGTTCCTGTAATAGATGTTGAAAGGGCCATTAAATTTTATGAGCAATTGGGGCTTCTTTTAATTGTAAAATCGCTTCCTCATTATGCAAGGTTTCAATGCCCGGAAGGAGATGCCACGTTTTCGCTACACCAAACTAATACCTTACCAATCGGTGATGGTACCTGGATCTATTTTGAAGTTAAAAACTTAGATGACTATGTGCAATTACTTATTAGCAAAGGATTTATTTTTGAAGAACTTCCCAATGATAAACCCTGGCTATGGAAAGAAGCCAGGTTAAAGGATGCGGATAATAATCAAATCGTACTCTATTTTGCAGGAACCAACAGGACCAACCCACCATGGAAAATTAAATCTCCCTGATTAATACACTGCCGGTTAATTGCTTTGAAAATCATTTATGTAACTTGCCAACTTATTTACTTAAAATAATACCCTATCTGCGGTTTTATAAAAGCCTGATAGTGGCAACAGGGCTAAAGTTAGCACCACATGGCAGGAAAAATTTTTAATTGAAATTTGTCAGCCGCCTGCAAAATTTTACAGGAATATTAAAAAAAATTATGTCAAAAGAATTAAGTAAACAACAGGCTTTAGAATACCACGCTAAAGGCAGACCTGGAAAAATTGAAGTAATCCCCACCAAAGAATCCAAAACACAAAGAGATCTTTCCTTAGCTTATTCGCCTGGTGTTGCGGTACCTTGTCTTGAGATTGCCGCTGACCCTGAAAGTGTGTATAAGTATACAGCCAAGGGCAACCTGGTGGGTGTTATCAGTAATGGAACTGCGGTTTTAGGGCTGGGTAATATCGGGCCCGAAGCAGGTAAACCGGTAATGGAAGGAAAGGCGGTATTATTTAAAATTTTTGCAGACATTGATGTATTTGATATTGAGATCAACGAAACTGATCCGGAAAAATTTGTACAGATTGTAAAAGCACTGGAACCCACTTTTGGTGGCATTAATCTGGAAGATATAAAGGCACCGGAATGTTTTTATATAGAGCAGCAATTAAAGGAGCAGTTAAAAATACCTATCATGCACGATGATCAGCATGGTACAGCCATTATATCTGCCGCCGGTTTACTGAATGCGCTTGAATTACAGAAAAAGAAAATTGATAAAGTGCGTATAGTGGTAAATGGGGCGGGTGCTGCTGCAATGGCTTGTATGAAACTGTATGAGTCGTTGGGTGCAAAGCACAGCAACTTTATGGTATTTGATAAAAAGGGGATTTTATACCAGGGCAGGGAAGATGTAGAAGACCTTAAAAAAGAATTTTGTGTAGAGGAGAAATTTAAAGATTACGATTTGGTAAAGGCCTTAAAAGATGCAGATGTATTTATTGGTCTTAGTGTAGGCAATGTGGTAAGTGCAGAAATGGTAAAAAGCATGGCTAAAAACCCGATTGTATTTGCGCTGGCAAACCCTGATCCGGAGATAGCTTACGAGGTGGCCGTTTCAGCACGTAAAGATTTAATTATGGCTACCGGCAGAAGCGATTATCCCAACCAGGTTAATAATGTGCTGGGATTTCCCTATATATTTCGTGGTGCCCTTGATGTTAGGGCAACTACCATCAACGAGTCTATGAAGATGGCTGCAGTAAAAGCTTTGGCGGCATTAACCAGGGAACCGGTACCAGACATCGTTAACCTGGCATACAATGAAAAAACAATTTCTTTTGGCCCGGATTATATTATACCAAAGGCATTGGATCCCCGCTTACTTTCTACCATAGCGCCGGCTGTTGCAAAAGCCGCTATGGAAAGTGGTGTGGCAAAAAATCCTATTACAGACTGGGAGGCCTATAAACTGGAACTGAATAAACGCCTGGGATTAGACAATCAATTGAGCCGTGTAATTGGCAATAAAGCAAGGAAAGATCCAAAGAGGGTGGTATTTGCTGATGCTGAAAATATCAAGATATTAAAAGTAGCGCAACTGGTGGTGGAAGAAGGTGTAGGCTATCCCATTTTATTGGGCGATACAAAAAGGATATTAAAATTAGCGGCAGGCAACAGCATTGATATTGGCGATATGCCCATCATTGATCCCAAGGCTGACGAACATGAAGACCTTCGCAAACAATTTGGTAGTTTGTTTTATGCAAAGCGGCAGCGCAAGGGCATTAACAAACATGAAGCATATAAGATGATGAGGGATAGAAATTATTTTGGATGTATGTTGGTGGAAACAGGTGAAGCAGATTGTATGATCAGCGGTTTAACCAGAAGCTATCCTGAAACTATTCGCCCTGCCTTACAAACAATCGGCACCGAAGAAGGAGTTAAAAAAATTGCAGGTATGTACATTCTGCTAACAAAGCGGGGGCCTTTGTTTTTGGCAGACACCACCATCAATTTTAACCCAACTGCCGAAGAGCTGGCAGAAATAACTTTACTTACAGCTAAAGAGGTTAAACAATTTAATATTGTGCCCCGCATTGCCATGCTCTCCTATTCTAACTTTGGCAGCAGCGATTCGCCGGAAGCTAATCTTGTACGAAAGGCAAGAGAACTGGTGAAGGCAAAAGACCCCACACTGATCTGTGATGGCGATGTACAGGGCATCCTGGCATTTAATAAAGAAATTTTAAAAGATAATTATCCCTTTACAGAATTGCTGGATGGTGATGTAAATACACTGATTTTTCCTAACCTGGCTGCTGGCAATATTGCTTATAATTTATTGCAGGAAGTGGGCGGTGCAGATGCTATTGGCCCGATATTGCTGGGGTTAAAAAAACCTGTTCATGTGCTGCAGTTGGGAAGCTCCCTCCGTTCCATTTTTAATATGGTGCTGATAGCAGTTGTGGATGCCCAAATGAAATGCGAAACCAATACACAGGAAGCAATTAATAAAAGCGTGTGGTGGAAACAATTTAAAAAAACGGCGCATGATTTGTAAAAGGTTTATTGTTTTTTGTTTATATCAATTGAAAGTTTATTCACATACAGAAAAGTATTCAAATCAAAACTGTTTTTGGCTTTACATTTATTCACCACCAAAAACATTTACATGCAAAAAAGTATCAAAATGAAATTTATCTTCGCCTTCAACAATAAAAAATAAACTGTAAACGTAAATAGTAACCATAAACATATAAACGAAAAATGAGTTTTTTCACCCATTTCGGCCGGTACCTTTTAATGCTTAAAGGCATGTTTTCGAGGCCCGAGAATTTAAAAATGTATTGGAAAGAATTTATGCACCAGTGCAATGATATTGGCATTGGTTCTTTCGGTATTGTATCTATTATTTCTGTTTTTATTGGTGCTGTTAGTGCCGTGCAAACAGCCTACCAGTTGGTAAGCCCCATCATTCCGCTTGAGACTATTGCCACTATTGTAAGGGATACCGTAATACTGGAATTTGCACCCACGCTGGTTTGTATTGTGTTGGCAGGTGTAGTTGGCAGTAAGATTGCAAGCGAACTGGGTAACATGAGGGTAAGCGAACAAATTGACGCATTGGAAATTATGGGCATTAATACAAAAGCTTATCTGATACTGCCAAAAATAGCTGCTGCCCTGCTAACCATTCCGTTATTGGTAATCATTTCCATGGTATTGGGTATCTGGGGAGGAAGGCTTGCTGGTGTTGCATCGGGCATTATATCTGCCGATACCTTCGACAGGGGTTTGGTACTACATTTTATTCCCTACAATGTAACATTTGCACTTATCAAATCTTATACCTTCGCCTTTATTATCAGTAGTATTCCATCTTATTATGGTTATTATGTAAAAGGTGGTGCGCTGGAAATTGGCCGCAGCAGTACCAAGAGTGTGGTGGTAAGTTGTGTGATGCTTTTATTTGCCGATTATTTATTAACCCAGTTATTGTTAACCCATTAAGAAGTTATAAATATCCATAATCTGCAACTGAAAACTTAAAACATACAATTTACAAACAGCATGATTGAATTTAAAAATATCAAAAAAAGTTTTGGAGAAAAAGTAGTTTTGAATGATGTAAGCCATACAGTGGAGACGGGTAAATGCAACCTCATTATTGGCACCAGCGGCAGCGGTAAAACTGTATTGCAAAAATGCCTGGTGGGTTTATTTGAACCCGATAGCGGCGAAATTATTTATGACGGGGTAAATTTTACCGACATGGATGAAGAACACCGAAAGTTATTGCGCCAGCAAATAGGCATGCTGTTTCAGGGATCTGCTTTGTTTGATAGTATGACGGTAGAACAGAATGTAATGTTCCCTTTAGATATGTTTAGTAAAATGACTTTTACTGAAAAAAGAAAAAGGGTAAACGAAGTATTAG